>PEQZ01000033.1 GCA_002928395.1 Hyphomicrobium sp. | reverse complement strand
GGGGAATCGTGTCGGCCCACGCGGTCTGAGCAAGAATACCCAGGATCTTCAACCCGATCAGTCGACCGGCTGTAAGCTGAACCGGACAGCCTCGGGGTTGTGCCGAAACCGCCGGACGGCCGGCGCTACTCCGCTATTCCGATCAAATGATTGACAGCGTGAAAGAAATTCTCTGGACCGACGTAGCCCGGCACGCGGCCGATCTCCTGGTTGCCCTTCATCAGCACGACAGTGGGAACGATCAGTACCGGACCATCGAGGCCAAGCTCGTCAGCCGCCTTGTCGTTGAGATCGAGGAACCGCAGCGGCACCTTCTGGGCTCGCGGCGAGGCTTGATACCTCGGCAGCACGTCGCGGCGAAACAGGGTGCAGTAAAGGCAGCTTTCGACCTCGAGCACGATCAATTCGAGTTCGGTCCCCTCGATCGCGCCAGTTTCGAGCGGGCGGGCCGCGTGGCTCGACCGCGGCGGCGAGAGGACGGTCGCCAGGGCGACGAGAGCCAGGACAAGCTGACGGACCATGAAACGCGGCCTCGAGGTTGATGAAACATCACTGTCATCATTGAAGCGGTTTCAGAGGTGTCTGGGTAGCCCTCATTCAGCCGGTGGTTAAGCCGCGTTCCGAAATGGGACTACCGATCCCGTCAGCCGCGCTGCCGTTACCCCCGGACCGAGGCATTTCGCAACGCGCGTTAGCCTCAAGTTAACCACGACCGTTGTTTGATGACGCCTGTCCAGTTGCGTTCGTGAAAGGCGTCTCTCATGTCACTGTTGCGTCGCGGTTCCGGGCCGTTGCCCCGGCCCGAGTTCGTATCCCGCGCGTCAGCGCGCGCACTCTTGATTGTCGCAGCCGCTTTGGCGTGTGGCTGCGCGAAAAATTCAGCCTACACAACCGCCGCCGATCCACGTGTCGCCGACCCGCCCTATCGGGTTGCCGGCGCGACCAACGCCAAACCCGATCTCGAGGGTGATGGCCAGGAGGCCCAAGTCCCGCCGCTCAAGAAGCCGCGTGCCGAGCCAGACGATCCATCCGAGCCCTACAGCCCCAACTACGGTTCCCAGCCGCCGGTGCGCCGGGCCGACCCGCAGCCTCGATCGCATCCAGGTGCCACGGTCGCTCTTGGGCCAGCGGTGCGTGGCCCCATTCCCGTGGATCTGCCGCCGGATTTCCGCCGCCGCCTGGCCAGTGCACTGGGCGACTGAGGTTTCGCGGCGCGGCGCAAAAGCCTCCCGAATGCAAAATGGACCGGAGCCTGTCTCAGGCACCCGGTCCATTTGTAACTCTCGAGCCGGAACTCGGCTCAATTCGGCCTTCTGCCTTCGGCGGTCAGTCGGCTCCGAGCGATGTCACTTCGTGATTGTGTCGAACGCGGCCTTGGCGGCTAATGCCGACGGAATGCCACGCGAGGTGCGCAGCTTGTATTGATGTTGGGCCTCCAAGCCGTCATGGATAGCCCCGAAGAAAGACTGGAAAACCGCCCAGAGGCGCCGCGTGCGGGGGGTGTTGCTGGCGACCGCGTTGGGCAGGAAGTCGAGGGCGTCGTCGAAGGATTTGCTGGTCATGATTATAAGTCCTTTTGCTCGTGATCCTGCTCGCTACTCAGTTCCCCGTGTTCACGGGTCTGAGCTTTTGTGCGTTGCAAACAAACATATGGTATACCAAGCGCGGAAGGCAATGGAATCCGGCCCTCCGCATGGGTGGTTTGCAGGCAGCGCATGGCATGATTTATGGGCGTTTTACGGGGATTTCCTGGGAACGGCGCGTGTCTCGGTCGCGGATGCCCAGTTTATTGTGCACATGCGAAATGATCGGGGCGCGACGTGGTTGTTATTCATGGAGTTGTCGCTTTTTTTGCCGCGGGCGTGACGCGTGCTTCCCGCTTCGTGGCGTTCAGAATTCGCCTATAGATTGTGTCCGTGCCGGGTTGCGAGAGGAGTTGGGGTGGCAAGCGAAGGTCACGACAGTCCGATGCCGATTGCGCGAGCGGCGGGTGTCGTCGTGCGCCGCTGGCTCGATGTCGAGGACCGGCAGGCTAGCCTGCTCCCCATTCGACAGGTCTTCTTCGATGCGAGTGCCACGCGTTCGTTTGCGAGTATCGAGGAACGGTCCGCATTCGAGGAGCGGTGGCTCGGGCGCTACCTCACCCACGACGCCAAATGGTTCTATTTGGCGATCGATCCCGGTGGCGTGCCGGCCGGCTATCTGGCGGGATCGATCGACGATCCGGCCGTAACGTCGAGATTTGACGACATTGGTTATTTCGCGGGGTTGGCTGATCTGACGCAGAGATTTCCGGCACACCTGCACATCAATTTGGCCCCTCAGTACCGAAGTCGCGGGGTCGGAGCCGGGCTCATCGCGGCCTTCGTGGCCGATCTCGAGTCGGCAAACGTACGCGGCGTCCACGTCGTAACGGGCCGCGGCGTGCGCAACACGCGGTTTTATGCAGCGAATGGCTTTGACGAGCTCAGGACGTTTCCCTGGAAGACGAGCGAACTCGTGCTTCTCGCGCGGAGCCTCGCTGGGTGACCTAACCGCCTTGCGATGTGGGTCGTGCACCGCCTGACGATCGTTTCGACCTTATGCGGAGTATGCTGCGCTGCCGCGCAAAATGCCTTCAATTCCGGCACTTCGCGACGTTGCACGGCAAATGGCGGTGGGGCATAGTGAAGCGGTCCATAGAGCGAAGCGATCCGCGATGTCCGGTCAACGGGTCACAGCTTGGTCGCCGATGCCGCCAGAGCGAAATTCCTGCCCGCGTCCAGCCGGAGGCGGTATCGTCACCTTTCGTTTGTGAAGTCGGGGGAGATCAGATGTCAGACGGTTCGGCGGCCGCGGCCCCAACGGTTCCGGCCAGCGCTTCCCGATCGGCTCCGCAACTGGGATCCGACTCCGGCCCGGCAATCGAGCTGACAGGCGTCAACAAGTGGTACGGCGAATTTCACGTTCTGAGAAACGTGAACCTCACGGTGCAGCGCGGCGAGAAAATCGTCATCTGCGGCCCATCGGGCTCTGGAAAGTCGACGCTCATACGATGCATCAATCGGCTCGAGGAACATCAGGCCGGGCGGATCGTCGTTGACGGTAACGAACTCACCAACGACCTCCGTCAGATCGACAAGGTGCGGTCTGAAGTCGGGATGGTCTTCCAGAGCTTCAATCTGTTCCCGCACCTGACCGTGCTCGAAAACCTCTGCCTCGCACCCATGTGGGTGCGAAAGATGCCGCGCGCCGACGCCGAGAAGATCGCGATGCAATACCTGGCGCGTGTCAAGATTCCCGATCAGGCGTTGAAGTTCCCGGGCCAGCTGTCGGGAGGACAGCAGCAGCGCGTGGCCATCGCACGTGCATTGTGCATGAACCCGCGCATCATGTTGTTCGACGAGCCGACGTCGGCTCTCGATCCGGAAATGGTCAAGGAAGTGCTCGACACGATGACGGAACTTGCGCTCCAGGGGATGACGATGCTGTGCGTGACCCATGAAATGGGATTTGCAAAGGCCGTCGCCGATCGCGTGATTTTCATGGACCGCGGCGAGATTGTGGAGCAGGGCGCGCCGAAAGACTTCTTCAACAACCCGAAATCAGAGCGCACGCGCAACTTCCTCTCGCAAATACTCAACCACTGACAACCGGCCCCGCTCGACCAGCAGCGGGGCTTTTGTTTTGTTCCCACCCGTTCGTGAAACCAACAAGGAGAGTCTGAATGACGTTTCTGATCAAAGGCGGACTGGTCGCTGTGGTGGCACTTGCGGGATCTGTCAGCGCGGTCTTCGCTCAGACCAAGACGCTCGACACCGTCAAGGCGCGCGGCACGCTGAACTGCGGGGTCAACACGGGCCTTGCCGGCTTCTCCGCACCCGACGACAAGGGCCAGTGGGGCGGTCTCGACGTCGATCTCTGCAAGGCCGTCGCAGCCGCAATCTTCAAGGACCCGACCAAGGTCAAGTACGTGCCGTTGACGGCCAAGGAGCGCTTCACCGCGCTGCAGTCCGGTGAAGTCGATCTGTTGTCGCGCAACACCACTTGGACGATGAGCCGCGACACCTCGTCTGGTCTCAACTTCGCGGGCGTCAACTACTACGACGGCCAAGGCTTCATGGTGAAGAAATCTCTCGGGCTGAAGAGCGCGAAGGAACTCAACGGCGCGACGGTGTGCGTGCAGACCGGCACGACGACCGAACTGAACGTCACGGATTTCTTCCGCACCAACAAGCTCGATTACAAGCCGGTGGTGTTCGAAAAGCTGGACGAGACGGTGGCCGCCTACAACTCCGGGCGTTGCGATGCGTTCACGTCGGACGTCTCGCAGCTCTATTCCGAGCGCCTCAAGAGCCCCAAGCCGGATGAAAACGTGGTGCTGCCGGACGTGATCTCGAAGGAGCCGCTCGGCCCGGTGGTCCGCCAGGGCGACAGCGGGTGGGCCAATGTCGTGCGCTGGACGCACTTCGCTATGGTCAACGCCGAGGAACTCGGAGTGTCGTCGAAGAACATCGATGAGATGCTGGCTTCGGCCAACCCAGAAATCAAGCGAATGCTCGGCAAAGAGGGTGACTTCGGCAAGGGCCTGGGCCTCGAGAACGACTGGGCCTATCAGATCATCAAGGGCGTCGGCAATTACGCCGAAGCATTCGATCGCAACGTCGGCGCCGGCTCGCGCCTCGGCATCGCGCGTGGCCAGAATGCACTCTGGAACAAGGGTGGGCAGCAGTACGCCCCGCCGATCCGCTGATCTATGCCTGACCGGCCGCCTCATCAACGGGAGCGGCCGGTCTCTCTTGCCTCCCCCCAGTGGCTGCGATGATACGTGAGCGGTGAGCAAGGATGACCGATCTACCAATCTCTGTCGAAAAGCCCCGCCGCTCGATCGTCGATATGATCTACGATCCGGCGACGCGCGGGCTCATCTTCCAGGTGCTGTTGGTGGTGGCCCTCTTTGCGCTCGGCTATGAGATCGTGACCAACACGATCGCCAACCTCAAGAAGCAGAACATCGCGTCGGGCTTCGATTTCCTCGGCCGCACGGCTGGCTTCGATATCGGCCAACGTCTGATTGATTATGCGCCGACCGACAGCTATCTGCGGGCTTTCTGGGTCGGTCTTTGCAATACGCTGCTGGTGGCGGCCATCGGCATCGTGTTTGCAACCGTCATCGGTTTTATTGTCGGCATCGCGCGGCTTTCGCAAAATTGGCTGATCTCACGGCTGGCGCTCGTGTTCGTCGAAGTGGTGCGCAACATGCCGCCGCTGTTGACGCTGTTCCTGTTCTACTTTGCGTTCCTGAAGACGCTGCCGGGCCCGAAGCAAAGCATTCAGCTGCCGTTTTCCTCCGTGCTCAACGTGCGTGGATTGTCGTTGCCGATGCCGATCTGGCAGCCGGGCAGCTGGTTGATTCCGGTCGCGCTGGCCATCGGCATCATAGCGTCCATCGTCGTGGGTCGATGGGCCAGCGCGCGGCGCATCGCCACCGGCCAGCAATTCCCGGTTCTGTGGACGACGCTCGGCCTGATCATCGGCCTACCCCTACTGGCGTTCCTCGCCGCAGGGCTTCCGGTGACGTTCGACTATCCGGTGCTCAAAGGCTTCAATTATCAAGGTGGACTCGTCATCCTGCCCGAGTTCATGGCGCTGTTGATCGGGCTCACGATCTACACCGCCTCGTTCATCGCCGAGATCGTCCGTTCGGGCATCCAGGGCGTGTCCAAAGGCCAGAAGGAAGCTGCCGCCGCGCTGGGCTTCAGGCCCGGGCTCGCCATGCGCCTCGTGGTGCTGCCGCAGGCGATGCGGATCGTCATACCGCCCCTGACCAACCAGTATCTCAACCTGACCAAGAACTCGTCGCTGGCGATCGCCATCGGCTATCCGGATCTGGTCTCGGTGTTTGCAGGTACCGTGCTCAACAACACCAATCAGGCGATCGAGTGCATTGTCATCACGATGGGCGTCTATCTGGTGATCAGCCTCGTCACTTCGTTCTTCATGAATTGGTTCAACACGCGCATGGCGCTGGTGGAGCGTTGAGGACCCATGGCCATGACCACTGACGCAGCCACCCCCGGAACTCGCCCGCCACGGCTCGACACCGGGCCAGTCGGCTGGATGAAGAAAAACCTGTTCGCGACGCCGACGGATTCCGTGCTGACGCTGATCGGCCTTTACTTGATTTACGTGCTGCTCGGGGGCTTCATCGACTGGGCGTTCCTGCGGGCGACCTGGACAGGCACCGACGGCAAGGCGTGCACGTGGGAAGGTGCCGGTGCTTGCTGGCCGTTCATCTGGAACAAACTCGGCCTGTTCATGAACGGCCGCTATCCGGATGCCGAGCGCTGGCGCATTTATCTCACCTACGCGCTCGCGCTGGGCGGCCTCGTGCCGCTGATGGTTCCGGGTGTGCCGGGCAAACTCTATCTCTCGCTCTACATGCTGCTCGTTTTTCCGGTGCTCGCATTCATTCTTCTGACCGGCGGCATTTTTGGACTTCCGGCGGTCGACACGCAACTGTGGGGTGGCCTGCTGATCACGCTGGTCGTCGCCTGCGTCGGCATCGCGGCGTCGTTCCCGCTCGGCATCCTGCTGGCGCTCGGTCGTCGATCCAAGTTGCCGATCATCAAGTGGGCATCGATCGGCTTCATCGAAATCGTGCGCGGCGTGCCCCTCGTAACGATGCTGTTTTTTGCGTCCGTCATGTTGCCGTTGTTCCTGCCGGAAAACGTCACGTTCGACAAACTGCTGCGGGCGCTGATCGGCGTCGCGTTGTTCTCGGCCGCCTATCTGGCCGAGGTCATCCGCGGCGGGCTGCAGGCGATCCCGCGCGGCCAGTTGGAGGCGGGTGACGCGCTTGGGCTGTCTTATCCGCAGAAGATGGGCCTGATCGTGCTTCCGCAGGCTTTGAAGCTCGTCATTCCAGGCATCGTCAACTCGTTCATCGCTCTGTTCAAGGATACGAGCCTGGTCCTGATCATCGGACTGTTCGATTTGCTCGGCATCGTGCAACAATCGGTGCAGTCGGATGCGAAGTGGTTCTCGCCGTCGACCTCCACCACGGGATACTTCTTCGCAGGCCTCGTGTTCTGGATCTTCTGCTTTGGCATGAGCCGCTACTCGGCATCGATAGAGAAGCGGCTGGGTGCGGGCGACCGGCGCTGAAGCCACCGTTTATGGGTCTGCCGGTTGATTACCGGGGCAGCATGCCCGCAACGTACTCACCGATGGCAAGTGAAGCGGTCAGCCCCGGGCTCTCGATGCCGTAGAGTGCAATGTAGCGGTCCAGCCCGTGTTCGGTCGGTCCATGAATTGCGAAATCGGCCGCTGGCTTCCCCTCGGCGTAAATCTTCGGGCGAATGCCCACGTATCCCTGCTGCAGCGCGCCGTCGGGCAATCCTGGCCAATAGCGGCGGATCTCGCGATAGAACATGGCCGCGCGCGCCCCGCCGGCATCTTCGAAGTCGTAGCTGATCTGATCCGTCCATTCCAAATCGGGGCCGAACTTGGACTGTCCCGCCACATCCAAAGTGAGATGCACGCCGAGCCACGCACCTTGCGGCATCGGGTACACGTGGTGCCGGAAAGGTGACCGGCGGGCGAGTGAGAAATAGTGGCCCTTGGCCGGATAGAGCGTCGGCGGGCGGTAGCTTTTCGCGATGTCGACATGCTCAGCCAGCGCACACGCGCCGAGGCCCGCGGCATTGACGACGTTGCGGGCGGAAATGGTGCTGGTCTCGCCCGTACGCTCGGTCGAGAGCGTCAGCGACCCGTCCGGCCTGCGCCGCACTGAGGACACGGCCGTATCGAGCACGATTTGACCACCGCGGCTCGTGACGTGTCCTTCGAGCGCCGCCATTAAACCATGACTGTCGACAACACCGGTCGAGGGAGACAGCAAGCCGCTGACGGCTTCGAGTTCCGGCTCGCGGGCGCGGATACCGGCCGCATCGAGCATGATCACGTCATCGACCCCGTTCCGGGCCGCGGTTGCGGCTATCTCGTGGAGTTTGGCCATCTCGTCGTCCCGCGTGGCTACCAGCAGTTTCCCGCAGCGCCTGAATGCAACGCCGTTGTCCGCGCAGAACCCGTAGAGCAGAGCTTTGCCTTGCACACAGAGCCGCGCGCGCAGGCTTCCCGGCGGATAATAGAGCCCCGCGTGGATGACCTCGCTGTTGCGCGACGACGTCTCGGAGCCGATGCGGTCGCACCTTTCGAGGATCCAAACTTCATGGCCGGCGACGGTCAAGGCGTGCGCGATCGCGAGGCCGACGACACCACCGCCGATCACCACTGTTTCGAGATCGGCCGTCATGGATAGGCGACCGAATCGTGCGATGCGGCTGACTTGCACACAGCGCTTCGAGACGCCCAGTTGATTTTCGAACAAAAAGAGAACATAAGTTGTGCCCATGAACTTCTCGTTTATCCATACCGCCGACTGGCAGATCGGCAAACCGTTCCGCAATTTCCCAGAGCGGCTGGCCGGCCGGCTCGAAGAGGCGCGGCTCGATGCCATCGATCGGCTGGCGGAGGCAGCACAGGCGCGGGGTATACGGCATGTGCTGGTGGCGGGCGATATCTGGGACAGCGACCGGCTGTCGTCGCGGGAAGAGCGGCAGCCGCTGGTGCGGATGGGCAAGCACGCCGACGTCACGTGGGTGCTCATTCCAGGCAATCACGACGCAGCGCGGGCAGGCAGCGTGTGGTCGCGGCTCGCGAACCTCGGGGCACCTGCCAACGTGGTCGCGCTCGTCGAGCCCCGGCCTGCTGAAATTGCGCCTGGGGTGGTCGTGCTGCCGGCTCCGCTGATATCGCGGCGCCCCGGAAGCGACCCGACCGCATGGATGGACCACGCCGAAACCGGAGCGGGCACGCGGCGGATCGGACTTGCACACGGTTCCGTCCAGGGCTTCGGATCTGACGACGGCAGCGAGGGGATCATCGATGCCGCCAGGGCCAAGCGGGCCGGGCTCGAATATCTCGCGCTAGGCGATTGGCATGGCGCCATCCGAATAAACGCACGCACTTGGTACTCAGGCACACCCGAGCCCGACCGCTTCAAGGACAACGAGCCCGGCGAGGCGCTGGCGGTGACGCTCGGCCCGGCGGGCGCCGATCCTGTCGTCGAGCGTATCGCGACGGGCAGGTTCGCCTGGGTCGACGACGAGGTCGACGTCGCCACGATCCAGGATCTCGACCGCTTCGCCACCACGATCCGCAGGCGCGGGGTTGTACTCGACCGGATCATGTTGAAACTTCGGCTGAAAGGACGGTTGTCGCTCGTTGATTTGATCGCGGTCGAGGCGTGGCGCGACCGGTTTGCCGCGGAATTGCAATACCTCGATTGCGACACGCGCAGCCTTGGGCTCGTCGCGGGCCTGGACCTCGATGTATTCGGGACATCAGGAGAATTGAGAACCGCCGCCACGACATTGACGGCCCTTGCGTCGGCGCCCGATGAACCGCGTGCGGCCGACGCTTCGGAAGCGTTGCGTCAGTTGCTGTCGATCCTCGCTGAAGTCCGCGACGGCCCGCAGGTGCCCGATGCCGGAGCCGTCAGATGAAGATCCGGGCGATCAGGGTCCACAATGTCGGGCGCTTCGCGGAACCCGTCGCCATCGAGGGGCTCACGGGCGGCCTCGATGTCATGGCAGAAGGAAACGAGTTCGGGAAATCGACGCTCTTTCGCGCCATCGAAGCGGTTTTTCAATGGAAGCACACAGTAAAAGGGCAGGCGGTCGAGGCCATGCGGCCCTATGGCGGCGGCGATCCGCTGATCGAAGCGGATTTCTCGTCGGCGGATGGGGTCTATCGTATTCGCAAGCAGTTCGGCAGGCGTGCGTCGGCCGAGTTGTCCGATCTCGAGAGCGGTCGGACGATGGCGCGCGGGCAGGAAGCCGAAGACGGGTTGGCAGGGCTCATCGGCATGGCCGACGGCAAGCCGTCGCGATTCGGACTGTTGTGGGTTGGTCAGCGCGGGTCGCTCGATCCGGCGGATCCCGATACAGATGCCGCCACGGGTAAATTCAAGGATCGCGGTGAGCGCGGCGTACTACAGGCGGCAATCGAGCGTGAGATCGAGACGGTGACCTCGGGGGCCGAGGTGCGGCTAGTGCGCAGCCGGGTTGCCGCACGCCTGTCGCCTTACACCGGCGGCCGGCAAGGCCAGCCGAAAGCGGGCAGCGAACTTGAACTGGCTCTCAAGGAGCGTGAACGCCTCAAGGCGGGGCTGGATGTCGCGCGCAAGGCCGAGGCGGACGCGTCTGAGCGTGTCGACCGGTTGGAACGCCTGTTGTCAGAGCGCGCCGAACGATACTCCGACGCGGCGCTCGGCAATCTCGAACGGGCAGCGGGCGAGTCGCGTTTGGCCTACGATGCGGCTCGCGACGCGCGGGCTCGATTGGACCGGGCCGAAGCCGTGAAGTCGAAGGCCATGGCCGCGGTGTCGGCCGCGGGTTCGCTCCTCGCCGAATTCGACCGCAAGCTCTCTCGGCTGGACCAGCTCGATGCCGAGATACTGCGGGCTGAGCCCAAGGGCGCGGAGCTTGAACGTCAGGCCGCGACGGCGCGCCGACATCTTGCCGAGGCCGAGAACGTTGTCTCTTCGCTCGAGGCGCGCGAGCGTGCGGCGCGGGCAACCCTCGCGGCCCATGCTCAATTCGAGCGGCGGCAGGATGTCGCGATCAGGCTCGAGCGGTTGAGCCGGGATCTCGCTGCATCGCAGACACTCGAGCGCGAGATCGCCGAGGCCGATGCCACGCTCCAGTCCACTCGGCTCACCGCCGATCTGGCCAAGGTGATCGAGGTGGCGGATAGCCAGGTCACGCGGCTCGTCGACAAGCTGGCCGCGGCCGCACCCGCCGTCGAGATCGAACTGCTGCCAACGGCGTTGGGCCGGGTGAGTGTCGATGGCCAGACCCTATTGGGCAACGGTACGTTCCAGGTGCCGCGGCCGCTAAGGATCGAGATCGACGGCATCGGCACAATCCTGGTTGCGCCGGGTGCCGGAACCGACCGGCTCGACGCGGAGCAGCGGCTCGCCACGGAACGGCGCGCCCTCGCTTCGGCTTTGAGCGCGGCAGGCGTGGGCAGCGCGTCCGAGGCTGTCGACAAACGGCGTGACTGCTTGACCAGAGAGCAGGCGTTGAAACTCGCGCGGCAGTCGCTTTCGAACCTAGCCCCTGGCGGTGTGGCGGTATTGGTCGGGGAGGTCGCCGCCCTGCAAGGTCAACACGTCGGCTTGCCTGCAGGCACACTCCTGTCCGATCCGGCGGAAGCCGAAGCACAGCTTGCGCGCTTGGCAACCGAACGTCGCACCGCTGGCGACAGTCTAAACGAGGCCCGGAAAACCGATCAGCAGGCCGGCGAAGCCGAACGTGCGAACCGCGCCGCGTGCGACAGGCGTCTGGCGGGACGACAGGAACTGGACACGCTGTTGCCACCTGTCGGCGTGCGTCAGTCGGAACGGGCGCGCCTGCAAGAAGCACTTGCCGATGCTGAGAGTGCCGCCAACGACGCCGTGCGGGAGGCCGCAGCATTCAGCGAGCAGGCACCGACCGAGCGCCGGCTCGATGCCTTGCGCCAGGAGAGTGAGGCTGCTGCCGCGTTGCTACGGACGGCAGAGCGGCGGGCCAAGGAACTGGCGGCCGAAATCGGCGGGCTGGAGGGCGAGCTGAAGGCCGCCGGCGAGAACGGTGCAGGCACCAGTGTCGCTGCGCTCGTTGGCGAATTGGCTTTGGCAGAAGCGACGGTTGCCCGATTCGAGGCGATAAAACGGGGGCTGGCGTTGCTGGATACGGCGTTGTCGAATGCCGAGCGAGAGACACAGAACCGGTTTCTGCGGCCGGTCATTCTTCGACTGCAGCCCTATCTGACCGCGTTGTTTCCTGGCGGAGAGGTGCGCTTCGGCGACGGCTTCAAGGCGGTTACTCTGGTACGCAATGGTGTCAGCGAGGCCATCGGCGGGTTGAGCGACGGCACCCGCGAGCAACTTGCCGTGCTGGTGCGTCTGGCGTTCGGCCGGCTTTTGTCGGACGCCGGAACGCCGACACCTGTGATCCTCGACGATGCGCTCGTGTATGCCGACGATGATCGGATCGCGCGGATATTCAAGGTACTCGAGCAGGCGGCGAGCCACCATCAGGTTCTCGTACTGACCTGTCGTTCCGAGGTGTTTTCTCGGCTCGGCGGCAGCAGGCTGAAGGCCGCGCCGTGGGTCCCGCATACGCCATGACATGGGTGGCTGCTGCCGAGGCGCGGGCTGAGGTGTGATCTGCCGGCCCCGTTCCGCGGAGCGCGCACGGAACGAGGGCGGGCAAGCAGTTCGTGTCGGAACCGGAACCCGAGGGCCGTCAGCACGTTCTGACCGCGTGCCGCGCGATGCGGTATCGGCTTTGCCTTGGAGGAGAAGCTTACGCGTCGGGAAGTGGGTTTGGCTCGCGCGCTACAGGGGCAGGTGCGTGGCCAGCTTCGGCAAGCGGATCCTGGGAGCGGCGCGACTTGCCTTCGAAGAAGGCACCTTGCTCGATCGACAGCGCCTGATGGTAGACGTCGCCCTCGACGTGGCTTGTCGATTGCAACATGACACGGCGGCCGCGAATGGACCCCATGACGTGCCCACGCACGACCACTTCTTCCGCCAAGATGCCGCCCGTGATGCGTGCGCGCTCGCCGACCACGACGTGGGTCGCGTGGATATCGCCTTGAACCTCACCTTCGATCTGGACCTCGCCCTTGGAGACGAGATTGCCGGAAATGAGCAAGTCCGCGGCGATAACCGACGGAGCACTCCGCTCCGTCCGTGTCTGGAGTGGTGCGGCCGACCGCTGACCGTTTCCTGAGAATGACGTTGACTGTGGCGGCGATGTTACGCGAGCGCCATCGGAGTCAGCTTTCTTGAAATTTGGCAACATATTGAACGCACTCCCCACATCAAACAAAGGCTCCCCAAGCCACAATACCGATTGTGGCCCGACCCCTGCCATCAGCCCTGCTCGAGCAATCCGACGCGGATGCCCGAGCGGTTTGATTATACCTACCGGTATCACATTTTAGTATCCCGGTCATGCCGCACAGTGTTGCAAATAATCTCATTCGCCGAATAATCCACGCGGCACCAAGGCGCGTGGGATGATGATCGGCGGCAGCCGGGTTCGCTCCGCATCAGGCTTTCAGGGCCTTGACCTCGGCCAGAACCTCCTCGGCATGACCCGGAACCTTCACCTTGCGCCAGCTTTTGGCGACCTTTCCGCTCTTGTCGATGAGGAAGGTCGACCGTTCGACTCCCATGTATTTCTTGCCGTACATGGATTTCTCGACCCATGTGCCGTAGCGTTCTGCGGCAATCTTGTCTTCGTCGGCGAGCAAGTCGAACGCCAGCGCATGTTTGGCCTTGAACTTCTGATGGCTCTTGGTGCCCTCGGGAGACACGCCGATGACGAGTGCACCGGCCTTGTGGAACTCTCCGACGAGGCAGGAAAAGGATTTCGCCTGTTGGGTGCAACCCGGCGTATCGTCCTTTGGATAAAAGTACAGCACAACCGTCTTACCCCTCAACGTCTTCAATTGGATCGCGCGGCCGTCATCCGCAGGGAGGGTGAAGTCTGGTGCGGCGTCGCCATCGTTGACCATGGTTCCAGTGCCTTCCTTTCGTCGCTATTTCGCCATCCACATTGACCATCGGGTGGACGTTCGGGGGATACAGTGAGCCATTCAGAACAACTTGAAGACGACACACGTGGCGCTCGGCGTCGAGGCTGAGGTCAGAGCAGAGTTCGAGGTTGACAAGGTGTCCTGAAAACGGGCCTCGGATGCGGCCAGTATGGGACGGGTAATCTCGTGTTCCGGTTCCGATATTTGCTTCCCTCAGCAGCACCGTCGAGAGCAAATGTCGGAACCATGAGGAACACGAGCAAGCTTGTGATTTTCGTGTAGCTTTTGCATCTGCCGTTTGGCTTCGAGCCACGCCGCGAGTGGGACCCGAACGTCAGATCCAAAAGCTACACGAGCGCGACATCGGTCGTGCAAAAGCATGGAGGCCCGACCCGGTCAAGTGTTTGCAATGTCCTTTGCGTGAAGGAAACTGGGCATGAAGGCACGTGGCGTGCAAGCGACTTCAGTCATAGACGTCTGCGGGGACGAGCAGCGCTCCGGTGAAGCTGGCCATCGAGGCCCTGCCGCAGGTCCAGGGGTTAGGAAAGATCGGCGTGGAAACTAAGGTCAGGACAGGAGGGGGGGCTGCGGCGCAGAAGCCGCTTGCCGGCAGGGGCCCGCCCACACCGATCAATTACGAAACCGATGACGGTGATCCGCCGGTGCGAACGAGCAGCCGGTTGATGCGCCGCGCCGGCCAAGTCGGTTGGCATTTGCTGATCGTGTTTCTCCCGATCCTGATCTTGACCACGCTCGCCGTCGGTCTCGGCTATGTTCGGATGATGCATGGTCCGATCTCGCTCAAGCCGCTCGCGGGGCCGATCGCGCGCGGGCTCGGTGCCGAATTGCCGGGGCTGGACATTCTTATCGCAGACGTGGTCGTGAGGCTGGCTGCCAACGGCAGCCTCGAGTTTCGCTTGAAGGACGTGCGCCTTGTCGAACACGACGGGGATCTCGTGGCCTCGGCACCCGAGGCCGCGGCCCAGATCAGCGCCGATGGCCTATGGTCGGGCCGTATTGTGCCATCCCGCATCGACCTGATCGAACCGAAACTCAATTTTTCCATCTCGGAGCAAGGCGGCGTTTCGCTGATGTTCGCTGGGCCCGACACCGCTCCAGCCAACGACGGGTCACCGGCGACAGACGGCGCCAAGCCGACAAGCCTGCCGCTTGGCGCGGCCAAAGCACCCGAGGCCGACCGTGGGCCGGCCGGCGCGCCAGCCGCGAAATCGTTCGACCTCGCCAAAACGATCGCCGATGTTTCGCGCCGTGCGCGCAATAGCCGGGACGGGACGTCGTATCTGCGCGAGATCGGGCTGCGCAATGCGGCCATCGTGATTGACAACAACGGTCTCAAGACACACTGGAGGGTGCCGGAGGCCTCTGTCGATCTCGAGCACAAGAAGCGCTCGAGCGTCATCGCCGGGACGGCGACAATGGCCTCCCCCCAGGGGCCGTGGACGATCGCTTTCCGGACCGAAGAGAGCGAGAAGACGAAAACCGTCGTGTTGAAGACGACTGTACGCGATCTCGTGCCGAAAGCCCTGGACGGAGGATTGCCAGGCATTGCGCTACTGCAGGCGATCGATGCGCCGATCAGCAGTGACGCGACGATCGAAATGACGTCGGACGGGGTGATACGCTCGGCCACCATCGATATCGAGGTTGGCCCCGGCCGGATCCACACGCAGCGCGCCAGCGGGTCTGGAACAGGCTCGGGCGCAATCGGTGGCGCGGTGACCGGATTCACGGTCGACGGTGGCTTGTTGAAACTCGCCTATGACGCGGCGGCACGTCGCTTGGAACTCGCGCCCTCCGTGTTGCGCTGGGGCGGCAGTCAGGTGACGCTGAAGGGCGGGGCGATCGGCGGCAGCACGGCGGATGGCCGGATGGGCTGGGCGTTCGACCTGTCAGCCGTGGACGGTTCACTGTTGGCCGCCGATTTGTCGTTGCCGCCGCTACCGCTCGAACGTTGGGCCGCCGCCGGTCATTGGCTGCCAGAGCAAGGCCGGCTGCAGTTCACCTCGTTCAACCTCCGTGCCGGTGGCGCGGATTTGACCGGCAACGGCGAGATCGACACCGCAAGCGACCGTGACGGCATGCGTTTTGAAGCCCGTGCTGGGCCGATGCCACTCGAGACCTTCAAAACACTGTGGCCACGGTCGGTTGCACCGGCCGCGCGTGGCTGGGTCGGGCAGCGGCTGCTCCGGGCCAACGTCAAGAACAGCGCGTTCACTTATGTTTCGGGCAGCCACGCCAAGGATCAGGCGCCCGCGGACGCCAAGAGCGGCCACGGTCGCCTGACCATGGCGATCGAGGTTGCGGACGTTGCCGCCAGGCCGCTGACCCGCATGTCGCCTATCGAGGCACCGAAGGCCTTGGTTCGGATAGAAAACCAGTCGATCGAGATCAATGTGCCGGATGCCGTGGTCGCCATCGCACCCACCCGGCGCATCCCGATCAAGGGCGGCCGGTTCGCGGTTGCCGATCTGGGGTCATTCGAACCGAAGGGCGAGGTCACATTCAAGGTCCAAAGCCCGCTCGGGCCGGTTCTCGAATTCATCGACCAGGAGCCGTTCGCATTGCTGCAAAAATCGGGGCAGAGCTTTGAAGGCGTCGAAGGCAAGGTCGATGGACAGTTCAGGTTCGTCATGCCGCTGGTTGCCGAGTTGAGCGCGCGGGACGTCAGTTTCGAGGGCAAGGTCCGCGTGTTCGACGCCCGCGCCAAGCAGGCGATCGCAGGCCACGACGTACAGGGTGCGACAGTGACCTTCGACATCGCCGAGCACGCGGTTGATGCCAAAGGCGAGATGCTGGTGGCGGGTGTGCTCGCCAAAATCGGGTGGCAGCATATCTTCGATGCCGACAGCGACAAACAGCCGCCACTCAGGATTACGGCCACTCTCGACAACTCAGACCGCAATCAGCTTGGGCTCGATCTCAATCACATCGTGCAGGGCATTGTGCCGGTCGAGATCACGGTCACCAAGTCGCCGCGCGCCGAGCCGGCCATCCGGGTTCGCGCCGATCTCACCAATGCCGAGGTTGCGCTCGATGCGCTCGCTTGGAAAAAGCAGCCGGGCCGCAGCGCGCATGTTCAGTTCGATGTCGCTAAGGGCAAGACGCACAAGACGGATCTACAGAACTTCAAGATCGCCGGGGACGACGTCGCAGTCGAGGGGACAGTCTCGCTCGGGGCCGACAACAGACCGCGCGAATTCAGTTTCCCGGATTTCACGTTGAACGTCATCACGCGACTCGACCTTCAGGGGAAGATCACGCAGGACAACATGTGGGACGTGAAGGCGCGCGGTGCCACAGTGGACGGCCGCGACTTCTTCCGCTCGCTGTTCTCTGTCGGGCAGAGCAGCGATCGATCGCAACGGCCGCAGAAGCCCCGCGATGGTGTCGATATAGAAGCCGATATCGACACACTGCTGGGTTTCTCCGACACTTCGCTCAAAGGGTTGAAGTTCAAGTTGTCCAATCGTGGCGGCCGCCTGGTCTCGATGGAAGCAAAGGGTACGCTCGATGGCGGCAGCCCGTTGGTCGCAGTGGTTCAAAACCAACCCAAGGAGCCCCGGCGGCTGCTCGCGGATTCAACCGATGCCGGCCGAGCCTTCAAGCTCGTCGGGTTCTATCCGAACTTGCAAGGGGGAAGGGCGCGGCTCGAGGTCAATCTCGATGGCAAAGGGCCGGCGGAGAAGACCGGCATTCTGTGGGTCGACGACTTTATCATATTGGGTGACCCGGTGGTGGCGGAAGTCGTTGGCAGCGTCGGAGCGGGTTCAACCGAGTCGAGTGTTGCGCGCTCCCAGCAGAAAGTGGTTCGCGAGGCGTTCCAGTTTGACCGCATGAAGGCGCCATTCTCGGTCGGTCACGGCCAGTTCGTGCTTGACGACAGCTACTTGAAGGGCCCGATCCTCGGCGCCAACATCCGCGGCAAGGTGGACTATCGTGCGAAGACAGTGAACCTCGGCGGGACCTACGTGCCGCTACAGGGCTTGAACAACATCCTCGGTGACATCCCGCTTCTGGGCCAGATTCTGTCTGGTCCGCGGAGTGAAGGCATCTTCGGCATCACGTTCTTGATCCAGGGGTCGATGGCCAATCCGCAAGTCATCGTCAATCCGCTGTCGCTGCTGACGCCGGGTATCACCCGCGAGATTCTGCAAATGACCCCCATCGATCCGAGCGTGCAGGTTCGGGAAGAGCGCAAGCCAACACCGGCGCAGCCGAGGACTCGGGCATCGAGCACGCCGGCGGATGCACAACGGACCCCCGCCGTCGCTGGCCAAGATCAAAGCCCCGCCAAGGGCCCGTCCAAAATTCCGATCGACGGCTGGTCATCGGAGACCAAGGAATCGCCAGCGCAAAAAAAGAAGTAGCGGCGCCCACCGTTACGGCATCGCCATCGCTCAACTCATGAGCTCTGCACGAGTTCAGGAAACCAGCGAGCCATGCCGCGTGCAGAATAAGCCACCAGGTTCGCGTGCTTTTCCGCGTGGTCACGGATCGGCGTCGTGAAATGCTTGCAAAGCACCCCGGTAACGCCCGACCAGACCGAAGCATCGGCACCACAGGGCTGGTTGCCCATCAGAAACGGTTTGTCGCCGATGAAGGCCGCAATCGCATCGATGTCGCGGATCGCCAACTGTTCGACTTCTTGTTTTGTGTGGCGGCCGAAGCCCTGCCCCTTGAGTTTGCGCACGACCGATCGGCCGACCATGGCGACAATGACAGGCCGCAGCAGGGCTGGCGCGCTATCGAAGAAGTGACGCGGGCCACGCTCGAAGTTCTCCGCCACCGTCCAGCGGGCATGGACGGTGGCCCAGTAGAGGTGCTCGTCACACATCACTTCAAAGGCCTGGGCCGTCGCCTTTTCGGAAGCGTCGAGCCCGGCATCGAAGTTCGCGCCGTGCCGGCCTTCGAGGTGGAACCGGATAAACGTGGAATCGCCCAAGAGCTTGCCGTCCTCCTCGATGAAGGGGATTTTGCCTTTGGGTGCGCGCGAGAAGTTTGCGTCGACGTGCCTGTATGGCACGCCCGCCATTTTGAGCAGTATCTCGGCCTTGCTGACGAAGGAACTGGCGCTTGGCAATCCAAAGCGCGGTGTCGATCCGTGAAGCGTGATCATCGGTTGGGCCTCCATCAGTTCGTCATTGGCCACCCTTCAGCGCGGGGTCAAATCTGGCACCGGCCGCGACAGACCTTATTTCCATCCCCCGTGGTCGGTCGAGGCGATCCATTCGGGATCGTCTTGTGCCTGGCGTTCGAACGTCAGGAAGTCATAATAGCCGCAGCGGCCTTCACCAGGAAACGAACGGCAGACGGATGGTCTCGCCAAGTAGATCGTGCATCGCCGCGCCTTGGTGTCGAAGAAGCGGCAGATGCGCCCGAAATGAGGATCCGGCTTCCGCCGCATGATGTATTTGCGGCCATGGTCGGCCCGCGTGAAGGCTTTCCGGGCCTCCTCAAACGTGAGCCCATGATGCCGGCTCAGTCGCTCGACATCACGCTTGTCGAGAGCGATGACGGGGTACGAGCAGCAGAAGCCCGGGCACTTCGCGCAGTTGTAGAGCGGTTTGGGGTCCGTCACGGCGGGTTCTGATCTGGTCGAGCATGGAGCCGAAGGGGCCGGAGCAGCTGGCTTCCGCAGGGCGATTGGAGTTGGGCGATGGTGTCACGTCTGGCTAAGGCGCGGACAATTCGCCGTCAAGGTGCCTTGTGCTCGTAGGCCCCGAGTTGGGTTGTCCCGTCAGGGCAAAGTTGGAGTGTCCACTTTTTCGTGGCGATCGGAGGTTGGGACGTGCGGACGGGAACATCGTTGCTCGCCGGTTTCGTCCCCTGCCTGGCGCGGAGCCGCCGGACGACCCGTCCAAAGCCCCGCACCTGGCCAGTATCGACAGCCCAAGGGGGCATCAGTCGTTTGGACAATTTGGCGACATTTCAACTTTTTTCAGACAAGCCCCTCGTGCGGGAGGATCGGATTCGGAGTTTGGCGGCTGCGGCACGGAAGCCACAGATGTGGCCAGGCGTCAACCAAGCTCCGGGCTCGCGCTTCACCGCCCAACTTTCTCCGCTATGGTCGGGCCAGAGTTGCCGGTGTGTGAATTTTGAAATGGGGATCGTCTTCGATGGCGGATCTGTCGCGTGTCGCTCCGGAGGGGGAGACGCCGGTCAACCCGTATAGCTTGCTCGAGGCGGTCAACAACTCGAGCGAAACCGCGCACACTGCGTGGCTCGTGTTTCTGTCGGTCATGATCTACTTCATGATCGCGGTCGCCGGCGTCACCCATCGCGATCTGCTGCTCGAGACGCCCGTGGCCCTGCCGATCCTGCAAGTGGCCATTCCCATCACTCAGTTCTTCCAGTTTGCGCCGGTCGTGCTCGTGCTCATGCATCTCGGGGTGCTCTCGCAACTCGTCTTGCTGGCGCGAAAGACGCTGGAGTTCGACCACGCAATCCGGCTCTTGGAAACCAGTGATCGGCGCACCCACCCGCTCAGGCTCGAGCTCAACAACTTCTTCTTCGTACAGGCTGTCGCGGGGCCCCATCGCAGCGCGGTGATGAGCGTGTTCCTGCACGGAATGAGCTGGCTCACGCTGGTTATTCTGCCGGTGATCCTGATCCTCTACATTCAGGTCGTGTTCCTGCCCTATCACGACGAGACGATCACCTGGACGCACCGCATCGCACTCCTCTTCGATATCGCGGTCCTGTTGCTGATCGGCGTGTTCTTGATGCGTATCGAGACGTCGTTCTGGCAGGCATTCTGGCGATCGACAGTGGCCCATCCCTTCAGCGTGTTCGCCACCATCGTGGTGCTGGGGCTCGGGATCTCGTTTTCGCTCTTCGCCGCCACCATCCCCGGCGAGCCGCTCGACCGCGTGACACGGCTGTTGTTCGGTTCGCCGAGCCACCAGGCCGGCCGCGATCTCAGGTATACCGCCGGGCTGTTGCCGTCGATGTTCAATTTCAAGGGCAACGGCATGATGTTCGGCTTGCTACCGCGTTGGCTCGTCGTGACCGATACCGACCTCGTGTCCGACAAAGACGTCACCGGCGATGAGCCGACGCTCAAGCTCAGAGGGCGCAACCTACGCCTTGCCCGGCTCGACCGTTCCGACCTCCATCAGGCGGATTTGACCGGCGCGATCCTGGACGACGCCAGCTTGGTTGGTGCCGACCTCTCCAAAGCCCGCATGAGCTGCGCCGATATCAACGAGCTTCTGCTGTCGGACGATCGCCGATTGGCCAAGTGCACGTCGGCCAGGCGGGCGAACTTCGCCCGCGCGCGCCTCGGAGAAGCGCAGATGACCGGCATCGATCTTAGGCAAGCCAAGCTGGAGGAGGCGCGGCTCGAAAGTTCTGAGCTGACCTACGCGCTGTTGGCCGGCGCCAATTTTTCGAGTGCCAACCTGGACAAAGCGGACATTACCGGCGGCGTACAGGCTCAAGGGGCCAACTTCCTCATCGCCTCGTTGCAAGGTACCGACCTGACGGGCGCCCAGCTCCAGTTTGCCACCCTTTCCAACGCCACTATGCAGGGCGCGGTGTTGACACTGGCGCAAATGCAGGGCGCGCTACTCAGGGACGCCGATCTCGAAGCCGCTTCACTGAACCAGGCGCGTCTCGAGGGCGCGGACCTTTCAGGAGCCAAGATCGCAGGCACCGATTTCCGCGGCGCGCAGATCTGGAAGACCCGGCCACCGTTGCCCGATAGCAGCGGTTATGCGGATTTCACAGAGCTGGTGACCAAGCCCCTGGATGAGGCCGGTGCCGGGATGCTGTCGAACGTCATTGCCAAGATCGAGGAGGTGCGCTTGCGCGGCGATCTCAGCGAAGCGCTGGCTCCGATCTTGCACATCTCAGACGGCAGGAAGTGGGTATCCAGTGCCGACCAGCAGGGCTGGCAGTCCCTCGTCAACGGAGCGCAGCCGGCGCTGTCGGACGGCTACAAGGTGCGCATCACCGAGTACCTGGGTGCGGCAATGTGCAAAGCCCGATGGTCGAACGGTGCCGTTGCGACCGGCATTGTGCGACGTGCGCAGGCGCAGAACTTCCGTGGCGACGTTATCGGGCTCTACGACAAACTGCGCAATGACGGCTGCCCCGCGTCCAAGACGGTACCGGTAAAGGTATTGCGCGAGTTCTCGTCCGTGGTCGATCTGGCCCGCAGCAATTGAGATTGTGGCTGCCGCGAGCGGGTCGCTTGAAGGCGCTTGCAATGACGAT
>PEQZ01000032.1 GCA_002928395.1 Hyphomicrobium sp. | reverse complement strand
GCGACAATGGCTTTGTGGGAATATTCCGGGTCGAGGAGACCCCACGCCATGACGAAATCGTTGGCCTTCGAGGTCCGGCCGCGGTCCTGGTCGATCGAGACAGGCCACGACCGTGACGGCGGCCTGGCAGCCGGATTGCAGATCGGATCAATGCGCATCCTGCTGAACGATATCGAGAGCATGGCGCTCGAGTCCGTCACCGAACGCGATTGCAAGGGGCTCGCCGTGATCGGCGCCCTGTTCGGCTCAGGTGCGGTGCTATTCATTCTACTCATTACCGTCTTCGACTGGCGCACACGGTTCCTGATCGGCACGACGTTTCTCGGCGCGCTGGCCTTGGCGAGTTTCGTGGAAGCGTGGACCGCCAATCGCATCTCCCTGCACCGCCTGCACATCAGGTTGCGATCCGGCGAGACCGCCATCTTCGCCAGCGCCGACGCGGCCGAGATCGCGGACTTGACGTCAGCCTTGCAAACGCGGCTCCCGCCCGCCGTCGGGGCGAATGGACGAGTAACGCCGGACCGCGCGGCCGCCTGACAGGCGATCCAGGCGCCAACAACAGAAATTGCGTTCGCCGTAGAATGCATTACCTGATGTCGCCATGCTGATCTCGCGTCTCCGCGAAACGATTTCCACTCACGCCCTGGTTGGGAATAGTTTTCTATTTCTATTTGTTAGACCGTGTGTATTTAACGATAGTCGGTCGCTATGTTGGCAGCAACGGAGAACCGATCATGAGCCAGCACGCCACCCGTCCACTTCCTACCACTTTCGACACGCCGACCGCGGGCGAGGTGCTCGCCGCTCACCTCGACGTCCGGCTCGCGGCGGAGCCCGAGTTGCAGAGCCGAATTGGCATCATCCGCGACGCCTTCGGTGGCCGCATCGCGTTCTCGTCGAGCCTCGGCGTCGAGGATCAGGCCGTGCTGCATGCGATCGCGGACGCCCGAGCCGACATCGACGTGTTCACGCTCGACACCGGCCGCCACTTCGCCGAGACGCTCGAGACTTTGGACGCCACCGAGCGCCGCTACGGCAGGCGAATACGGCTGATTGCGCCCGCAGCAGAGGCGACGGAAGCGCTTGTTGCGCGCGACGGCGTGCTCGGATTTCGCCTGTCGTTGGAAAACCGCAAAACGTGCTGCGACGTGCGCAAGGTGCAACCGCTCAGACGGGCGTTGGAGGGTGCCGCAGGCTGGATCACCGGCCTCCGGCGGGAGCAGTCCGCCGGACGCGCGACGGTGCCCTTTGCCGCCTACGACGCAACGCTCGGGCTCATGAAGCTGAACCCGATCGCCGACTGGTCGCAGGCCGCGGTCGAGGACTACGCCGCCCGGAACGAAATTCCCGTCAATCCGCTGCACGCAAAAGGTTTCCCGTCCATCGGTTGCGCACCATGCACACGCGCCATCGAACCGGGCGAGGACGTCCGCGCCGGACGCTGGTGGTGGGAGCAGGAGGACGGCAAGGAGTGCGGGCTTCACAACCGCCCCAAGACGGTTGTTTCGACCAACGGAGCCACGCGATGAGCGCCCCACTCTCCCACCTCGACCTGTTGGAAGCCGAGAGCATCCACATCTTCCGCGAGGCGGCGGCGCAGTTCCGCAAGCCCGTGCTGATGTACTCGATCGGCAAGGACTCGACCGTGCTTCTGCACCTCGCGCGGAAAGCGTTCTTCCCCGAGAAGCCGCCGTTTCCGCTGCTGCACGTCGATACGACGTGGAAGTTCCGCGAGATGATCGCGTTCCGCAACAAGACGGCCCGCGATCTCGGGCTCGACCTTATCGTGCACACAAACCAGGACGGGCTCGCGCGCGGCATCAACCCCATCGACCATGCGCCGTCGGTCTACACCGACGTGATGAAGACCGCCGCCCTGAAGCAGGCACTCGATATGCACGGGTTCGACGCGGCCTTCGGCGGTGCCCGTCGCGACGAGGAGGCAAGCCGCGCCAAGGAGCGGGTGTTCTCGTTCCGCGCGGCCGGCCATCGCTGGGATCCGCGCAAGCAGCGGCCGGAAATGTGGCGGCTGCTGAACGGCCGGCTCGGCAGTGGCGAGACGGTGCGCGTGTTTCCGCTGTCGAATTGGACCGAGAAGGACGTGTGGCGCTACCTCGCCCGCGAAAAGCTCGACGTGGTGCCGCTCTACTTTGCCGCCGAACGGCCGACGGTCGAGCGCAACGGCCAGTTGCTGGTGGTCGACGACGAACGGTTCAAGCTCGAGCCCGGCGAGCACGTCGAGGCACGCCGCGTCCGGTTCCGCACCCTCGGCTGCTATCCGCTGACCGCCGCCGTCGCGTCCGAAGCCTCCGACATCGAGGGCGTTGTGGCCGAGACGCTCGCGGCCCGCACCTCGGAACGCGTCGGCCGCCTGATCGACCACGACCAGTCGGGCGCCATGGAAAAGAAGAAGCAGGAAGGATACTTCTGATGACCGCCCTGACCAGGATCGACGAGGCCGGCAGCACACCGCTGGCTACCGCATCGCTCAACGGCATCCTGCGCGTGCTGACATGCGGCTCGGTGGACGACGGCAAATCGACGCTGATCGGCCGACTGCTCTGGGACGCGTCGGACCTTTTCGACGACCAGCGGGCGACACTCGAGCGCGGCCGCCGAATCGACGGCGGACACCCGGATTATTCACTGCTGGTCGACGGCCTTGTCGCCGAGCGTGAGCAAGGCATCACGATCGACATCGCCTGGCGCTACTTCGATACCGCCACACGGCGGTTCGTGGTCATCGACAGCCCTGGACACGAGCAGTACACACGCAACATGGCGTCCGGCGCCAGCCACGCCGACGTCGCCATCATGCTGGTCGACGCGCGGGCCGGGATCAAGAAGCAGACCCGCCGGCACGCGGCGATCCTCGACCTCGTCGGCTTGAAACGGGTGGTGCTGGCCGTCAACAAGATGGACCTCGCCGGATGGTCCGAGCCGCGCTTCCGTGAGATCGAGCGGGACTTCCAGGTCATCGCCGCCCGCTTCCACTTCGACGAGGCTGTGGCGATACCGGTATCGGCCGCCTTGGGCGACAACGTGGCGCGTCCGTCGGATTCGATGGACTGGTACCGTGGGCCGACACTGCTGTCGCATCTCGAAAGCCTGCCGAGCCGCGGCGCTGAGGCGGCGGGCCCGTTCCGCATGCCGGTGCAGACGGTGCTGCGGCAGGGCGTCGACTTTCGCGGGCTTGCGGGCACGGTCAGCTCGGGCGTGATCCACGTCGGCGATCCGGTCGTGGACCCGGTCAGCGGACGTGCGGCCAACGTCAAGCGCATCGCAACCTTCGACGGGGACCTTCGACGGGCCGCGGTCGGCCAGGCCATCGTGCTGCAGCTCGATACCGACATCGATGTGTCACGCGGCGCGATTCTGGCTGCTGCCGAAGGGCGGCCGCATCCTGCGCGTGATCTAGGCACACATCTGGTCTGGCTGTCGGACACCCCGTTCGACACCGACAATGGCTACCTGCTCAGAACGGCAACGGATCTCGTGCCGGTCTCGGCCATGGAAATCACGTCGCGCCTGGACCTAGAAACGCTGGCCGAGCATCCGGCGTCGACGTGCGCAGCCAACGACATCGTGCTGGCCCGGATCTCGCTGGGGCGGCCGACGGCGCTCGATCTCTTCCGCAACGCGGGCGAGACCGGAAGCTTCATGCTGGTCGATCCCATCAGCGGCGCAACGGTCGCCGGAGGCGTCGTCACCGAACTCGCCGGGGCCGAACCCAAGGGCGCGCGCAAAGCCGGGGTTTTCGTGCTGTCGCGGGACAACCTCGAGGGCGGGCTGTGCGCGGACCTTGGATGGGGCGCAGCCGACCAGGTCGAGTTTCGCAGGCGGGCCAATGAAGTGGCACTGCTGTTGAGCGCGGCGGGCATTGCCGTCGAGCTCGACCTCCAAAGCTGACCGCAGCTCACACTCCGGAGGAGCGGCCCAGGTCGCCGCCCCCATTCAGTCGATCGAGAGAAAGGCCGCCGAACCCATGGGCGAGGATTTCCTGTTGTTCGTCGCCGTCGGGTTTGCCGCCCAGATGGTTGATGGCGCCATCGGCATGGCCTACGGCATCACCTCGACGACGGTCCTGCTCAGCATGGGTGTGCCACCGGCGACAGCGAGTGCGTGCGTTCACACCGCCGAGGTCTTCACGACCGGCGCGTCGGGCGCGTCGCACTGGAAGTTCGGCAATATCGACCGCAAGCTCGTCTGGCGGCTCGCCATACCCGGCATGATCGGCGGAGCGCTCGGTGCCTATGTCCTAACGGAATTGCCCGGTGACAAACTCAAGCCGTTTGTCAGCGCCTATCTGCTGCTGCTCGGATTGTTCATTCTGTCGAAGGCGGTACGCCGGTCCGCCCCATCCGTGCTGCCGCCACAGAACGTGGCGCCGCTCGGCTTCTTCGGCGGGCTGTTCGATTCGATCGGCGGCGGCGGCTGGGGGCCGATCGTGACGTCGACGCTGCTCGGACAAGGAACGACGCCGCGCTATGCGATCGGTTCGGTCAGCCTGTCCGAATTTTTCGTGACGCTGACGATTTCACTCACGTTCCTGCTGACCATCGGGCTGACCCACTGGCATATCATCGCCGGGCTGATCCTGGGCGGTGTCTTGGCCGCGCCGTTCGCCGCCTACGCCACGAGGCACCTGCCCGACAAGGCGCTGATGATTATCGTCGGATCGGTGGTCGTGCTGCTCAGCCTGCGGGGGATCGTGATGGCGCTGCCGTCGGCCAAGGCCGATTTTCTCGCCCTCGGTCACCTGCTGTCCCCGGGCTGACGTCGCCGAACCCGTAGTCGACCCATATTCGCTTTGTGGCGGCGGCATCCGATTGGGCTATGCTGCGGATAGCCGGCCGGCGGGAACAACGCCCGTCATTCGGCCACGAACAGGCCGGATACCGGCAAGAGGACCGAGACAATGCCCTTGAAACAGCTCGTCTACGCGTCGCGGCCCTTCGGCTACGACGATCTCGCTCTGCGCGGCATCCTGGCCATGGCGCGGCGCAACAACGAGCGCGACGGCATCACCGGCGCGCTCGTCTGTCGCGAGGATCTCTATCTCCAATTGCTCGAAGGACGCCAGGATCGGGTCGAAGCCGCGCTCAAACGGATCGCGGCGGACGACCGGCACACCGAACTCAAGGTGCTGATTTCCGACGACGTCACGGAGCGGTTGTTCCCCGGCTGGGCCATGCGGCACGATCCGGCTCGGTCTTGGATGTGGTCACCGGCCGCGATTGCGGCAGGCGCTCTCGACAGGTGTTCGCGAGCCGATGTGCTCGACGTGTTCCATCGGATCGCAGCGGAGCCAGCCGAGCCCGGTTCGGCGGCGGCCGACCCGAAAGGAATGGCTGGCTGCCCGCACCCCGATTGATCGGGCCTTCGGCCCCCGGCGGTGGCGATGGTCGCTCACCCGGCCAGCGCCACGTCGGCGTGGAACTGATTGCCCGCGGGTGTCGCCTTCACGTAGCCTGCCCGGATCGTAAAGTCGCCGAAGCGCTCGCCGGCGTGCCGCTCCTTGGCGTAGCGCAGCAGGATGGGTTCCAACAGGGCCAGGATCTTGGCGTGGTCGACGTCCTGGGCGTAGAGCTTAGACAGCCGGCTGCCGTCGAACGCCGCGCCGAGATAGAGGTTGTAGAGCCCGGGACCGCGCCCCACCAAGCCGATTTCCGCAAGATAGGGTCGCGCGCAGCCGTTGGGGCAGCCGGTCATGCGCATCACGATGTCGTCGTCGCGGAGGCCGGCCTCGTCGAGGATGTCCTCGATACTCGTGATGAGATCGGGGAGGTATCGCTCGCTCTCGGCCAGCGCCAGCCCGCAGGTCGGCAGCGCCACGCACGACATGGCGTTGCGCCGAAGGCCGGAGGACGTGGTGAGGTCGACACCATGGGCGGCAAGGATGCCCTCGATTTTCGCTTTCGCCTTGGCGGCCACGTTGGTGATGATCACGTTCTGGTTCGAGGTGAGCACGAACTCACCGGCGTGAATGCCGGCGATCTCGCGGAACGCTGTGCGCATGGTCCGGCCAGGCACGTCCTTGATGCGGCCGTTCTCGATGTAGAGCGTGAGATGCCACTTTTTGTCCGGGCCCTGATGCCAGCCGATGGGATCGCCGGTCGAAGCAAACGCAAACGGACGGGGCGCGCCGAACTTTTGCCCGAGGCGGCGCTCGACCTCGGCCCGGTAGGCGTCGAGCCCGCGATCCTCGACTGTGTATTTGAGACGCGCACGCTTGCGCACTTCGCGATTGCCCCAGTCGCGCTGCACGGTGACAACGTGTTCGGCCGCGGCGATGGCCAGCTCCGGCGTGACGAAGCCGAGCACGTCGGCCGTGCGAGGGAAGGTTTCGGTGTCGCCATGGGTCATGCCCATGCCGCCGCCCACGGTGACGTTCCAGCCGACGACTTTGCCCTTCTCAACGATCGCGATGAAACCCAAGTCGTGGGCAAAGATGTCGGTGTCGTTGGCAGGGGGCACAGCGACCACGGTCTTGAACTTGCGCGGCAGATAATGCGTCCCGTAGATCGGCTCCACGTCCGCCTGGGCAGGACCGCTCTTGTCCTCGACCTTCTCGCCGTCGAGCCAGATCTCGTGATAGGCGCCGGTCTGCGGCAGCAGGTGCTCGGACAGCTTGCGGGCCAGTTCGTAGGCCTCGCCATGGGCTTTCGACAGATAGGGATTGGCGGCCGACATGACGTTGCGGTTGACGTCGCCGCAGGCGGCCAGCGTATCGAGGCAGGCGGCATTGATCGCCTGCATGGTGCGGCGCATGTTCGACTTGATGACACCATGCAGCTGGAACGTCGCGCGCGTGGTGAGGCGCAAGGTGCCATTGGCGTATTCGGTGGCGATCTTGTCCATCTGCAGCCATTGCGACGGCGTCACCACGCCACCCGGAATGCGCAGCCTGATCATGAACGAGAACGCCTTCTCGAGCTTCTTTTTGGCCCGCTCTCCGCGCACGTCGCGGTCGTCCTGCATATAGGTGCCGTGGAACTTGACCAGTTGCTGGTCATCCTCGGCGATGGCGCCGGTGACAACGTCGCCAAGCCCGGCGGAGATGGTCCCACGCAGAGCCCGGCTGTTCTCCTTGATGATCTCGTTCTTGGCGCGTTTGTCGGTCATGTCGCGTATGCCTCGAAGCGTCGGGTGAGGGACAGCGGTCCACATCCCTTGTGCGTTGATTGACTGTGATGACGATATCGAACCAAACGCCGGTTCAGTAGACATCGCGCTGGTAGCGGCCGTCCTTGGTCAATTCCTTGAGGCGGGCTCGACCGGCGTCGAGATCACCCAGATGGGGTTCGGCGAGAATTCGAACGAGCGTCTCGTTGACGTCGCGCGCCATGCCCTTTTCGTCACCGCAGACGTAGAGGTGGGCCCCCTGGCCGATCCAATCCTGAAGCTCGGCACGACGCTCCCACAAGCGGTTCTGGACGTAGATCTTCTCGGGCTGGTCGCGCGAGAAGGCGACATCGATCCGCGACAGCGCCCCGCTCGCCACGTGGTCCTGCCACTCGAGCTGATAGAGAAAATCGTTGGTGTAGTTGCGCTCGCCGAAGAACAGCCAGCTCTTGCCTTTCGAGCCCAGCTCCCCCCGCTCGGCGATGAAGCCGCGGTAGGGCGCGACGCCGGTGCCGGCCCCGATCATGACGATCGGCCGGTCGCCATCCACCGGCAGCCGGAAATGGCGGTTCGGCTTGACGTAGATGCGCACCTTGTCACCGCGCTTGCGGCGGTCGGCGAGGAACGTCGAAGCAACACCCTTGCGGGCGCGGCCATGCGCCGCCCAGCGCACCGCGCCGACCAGGAGATGCGCTTCACCGTTGTGCGCCTTGTGGCTCGATGCGACGGAGTAAAGCCGTGGCGGCAGCGGCCGCAAAAGCGCGAGCAGCTGCTCGGCCTCGAGCTTTTCCGGGTAGGCCAAGAACAGATCGATGAGTTGCCGATCGGCGGAGAATGCGGCGAAGCTTTCTGCGACCGCCAGCATAGACACGTCGTATCGTCCGGTGAGTTTTGCGTAGGCGTCGACCAGCGGACGCGACAACGTGGTGACGTCGTAACTCGTGACGAGCTTGGCCGCGAGCGCACTGTCGCCACCGAGGCCGACGGCGACGAGCAGATCCTCGACCAGCACCGGATCGTTCTCGGCGAGCACACCGATGGCATCGCCAACCGTGTACTCGAAATCGGTTGCATCGGGAGCGAACTCGACATGCCAGGTCTCACGCGTCGAGCCCGAGCCATTGAGATCCACGAGGGCCGTGATCTCGGCCTCGATCGGGTTCTCGGCGGTGTAGCGCGGCTCGTTGTCGATCTCGGGATACGACTTGAAGTCGACGTGCACGATGTTGGCCGTAACGTCATCCTCGACGGGGGCCAATACCTTCAAGGTGCGATCGGTCCACTCGGCGGCCTGCTTGGCGAAATCGAGGTCGAGATCGGCGCGCGCGGCCGCGCGCATGCCACCCAGGGCCTCGAGGCGCTCGTCGAGCTTGCGGCCGGTCAGGCAGAAATTGACGTAGGCGGTGTCGCCCAGCGCCAGTACGGCGAAGCGGACACCGTCAATCCGCGGCGCCGCATCACCCATCAGGGCGCCATAGAAATCGGCAGCCCGTTGCGGCGGGTCGCCTTCGCCCCAGGTCGACGCGATGACCAGAATGTTCTTGGCCTTCGGCAACGCGGCCAAATCAGCCTCGGCCATGTCGACCACGCGAGACTGAAAACCCTGTTTGTCGGCTGCCTTGCGCGCCTTGAGGGCCAAGCCCTCCGCGTTACCGGATTCACTCGCGTAGAGAATGAGCAACGGGACCTTCGGACGCTGGGCAGCGGCGGGCTGCGCGGGCGCGCCCTGAGCCTGCACCTGTCCCGCCTCGAGGCCTGCGAAAAATCCGGCCAACCAAGTCCTCTGCGTGGGTGACGATCGATCCACCAGGCCGTTCAACAGCTCGATGTCGTCGGTGGTAAAGGGCGCGCTCTTGGGGAGCAGGTGTCTCACGGTCACGGTCACTCCTCGACGTCGAACGTTCGCTTGAATTCGTCTCGCAATGACCGGGTGCAATGACCGGGTGCAATGACCAGGTGCAATGACCGGCCCGCACCATTTGGCGCGGCGGCGTCAGCAGCCGACACCGTCAACCGCCAGCCTTCAACCGGCCACCCAGTAAGTCGCGGATGCGATTTCGACGGCCGTCCAGTCCCGCACCTCGGCCTTACTTGGCTCCGTGCACATGCTGGGCGGGCGCACCCGTTTCAGCGCCGACCCCACTGGCTGTACCAGAAGTGCCGAGCCCTCGACAACCGGGGCGACGCAATGTTCTACCGCTGTGCGGGCGATCCGGACGGGACCTAACACCGAAGCGGCGGCGGCATGAACGCTCTTCAAAGCCAAACCCTCCTGATATCTGTCGTCGCGGCTCGCAACACTGGTTGACCAGCAAGGCATAGCGCCGCGCCGAGCAACATATAAGCGATCCGGAACAATTTTTCTATCGCGGACCCTCGTTCGCCATAAAGTAAGTCTCAAAACGTGGCGATAATCGATGAATGTGGAAAAGTATTCCTTTTTGCGACAACCGGGCATGGATTTTGATCCGCCAATGCGCATGTGGCGAACAGGTTCGTTCCGATCCGCGGCCGCTACCCCATCGCCGTCACGGCACGCGGCCCTCACACGTCCACCGCAGACGGCTTCGGTCGGCGTTTCGACCAGACGCTGCCTTGCCCCCATGTCGCAGTCTGGCCATTACGCTTGCGCCGTGCCACTTGACTAAGTGCGCCGGTGTTGCAAATTGTTCTGGCATCGCGAACAAGATGCCGTCTCATGGATGACCCAGTTGGGCATCCGTTGGTCAGAAATCGTTGAACATTTTTGGAGGAACCCATCATGAAGATCTGGAACAAGCCGTCGGTCAAAGAGCAGGGCGTTGGTCTCGAAGTCACGAGCTACCTGCCGGCCGAAATCGACGTCATCTAATCAAGTCGAACTCGCTCACTGAAGTGAGCGCTTCTGGCGCGGCGGTCGATGCAATCGGCCGCCGTCGTCGTTTGTGGGGCAACCACGCGGGCGTGACGAAGCCGATCGGCGGCAATCCCATCAGCTGCGGTCGTGCCTGCCCACGCCTACTTCTAATTTGGTGCCGGCGCGCAAAGTCGTCTAACGTCTGCGCGACGCGTCGCGGCGAAAGTTTAACTCCATGCTGATCAAAGTCTTGGGCTCCGCCGCCGGTGGTGGCTTCCCGCAGTGGAACTGCAACGGTCCGCAATCGGCGGCTGTCCGCGCCCGTGTGCCCGGTTTCCGGCCCAGAACCCAATCGTCGCTGGCGGTGAGTGCAAATGGCCGCGACTGGATGCTGCTCAATTCTTCGCCAGACCTGCGCCAGCAAATCAACGACACTCCGGAGCTGTGGCCCCATTCGGACGCCGGGCCGCGCAACAGCCCCATCAAGGCCGTGGTACTGACCAACGGCGACGTCGACCACATCATCGGGCTCATCAATCTCCGCGAGGCTCAGCCGTTCAGCGTCTATGGTTCGGACCGCGTACTGGCGACGCTGGACGCCAATTCGGTGTTCAATGTGCTGGCCAGGGACAAGGTGCCGCGCAACGAGCTACCGCTCGGCGATCCTTGTGCGATTTCCGGAGCGGGGTTGGACCTCGGCATCACGATCGAGGCCTTCGCGGTTCCAGGCAAAGTGGCGCTTTATCTCGAGGACGCCGCGGCCCCGGGCTTCGGCAGCAAGGCCGGTGACACCATCGGGCTCAAGGTCACCGAGCCAGCCACCGGCAAGGCGTTCTTGTACATTCCCGGATGCGCGGCGATCGACGGGCCGCTCTCGAACCGTCTGCGAGGGGCGAGCGTCGTGTTCTTCGACGGCACGCTCTTCACCGACGACGAAATGCTCCGCCAGGGCCTGATGGCCAAGACCGGCGGCCGCATGGGACATATGAACATTTCCGGCCCCGGCGGCTCCATCGCAGCATTTGCAAAACTCGGAGTCGCGCGAAAGATTTTCGTTCACATCAATAACTCGAACCCTGTGCTCGACGAGAACTCAGCCGCACGCAAGACGGCCGAAGCCGCGGGATGGGAAATCGGGTACGATGGCATGGAGGTGCGCTTATGATTCAATCCGTCGACCTGGAACGGCACGACACCCGGCAGAGAACGCGCGAGATGATGAGCACCGCCGAGTTCGAAGCGGCGATCCGTGCGGTGGGGGCGGAGCGCTATCACGACAAGCACCCGTTCCATAAGCTTCTGCACAGCGGCAAGCTCACCAAAGCGCAGGTCCAGGCCTGGGCTCTCAATCGCTACTGCTACCAGGCCGCCGTCCCGCGCAAGGACGCGGCCCTCATCAGCCGCGTGCACGATCGCGCGTTGCGCCGCGAATGGGCGCACCGGATGCTCGATCACGACGGCTATGGCGACGAGCCCGGCGGCATCGAGCGCTGGCTGATCCTGACCGACGGGCTGGGACTCGACCGCGACTACGTCGTCTCGCGCCGGGGTGCGATGGCGGCGACCATCTTTGCGGTCGAATCCTACGTGACATTCGTGCGCGAACAGCCGCTGGCCGTCGCCGTCGCTTCGTCTCTCACCGAGTTGTTCGCGCCGAAGATCCACAAGGAGCGGATTTCCGGTATGCTCGAAGGCTACGACTTCATCGACGACACGGTGATGGCCTACTTCAAGCGCCGGCTGACCCAGGCGCCGCGCGATTCCGACTTCGCGCTCGCCTACGTCCTCGAGAACGCCGAGTCGCGCGCCGAACAGGACGCCTGCGTGGAGGCCGTCCGCTTCAAGTGCAACGTGCTGTGGTCGATGCTCGACGCGCTGCACCATGCCTACCTCGAGCCCGGACACGTCCCGCCCGGCGCGTTCCGTCCCGAGGTCGCCAACGAGGTGCCCCATGGCTGAGATGATACCAAGAACCCGGACCATCGTGACCGGCACAACCAGACCGCAGATGCCGCGCCACATCAAGATGCGGCACGATGCGGGACGGGGGCGCTGGATCATCCTGGCGCCAGAGCGGGTCTACGATCCCGACGACGTCGCCGTCGCCGTGTTGAAACTGTGCGATGCGAAGCGTACCGTCGACGATATCGCAGCGACCCTCTCGACGGAGTATCAGGCGCCGTTGGATGTCGTCACCGCCGACATTATCTCGATGCTTCAGGACCTCGCCGACAAGGGCGTCGTCACCGCAGCTTAGCAGCCGCGACAGCAAATTGCCGCCTCAGCGCGGCGGGGAGAACAAGCCGATGAACGAACACGTCACCGTCGCGACACCGTCTCCCGCCACAGCGTCTTGCGCGCGAGCGCCAATGGGGTTGCTGATGGAGCTGACCCACCGCTGCCCGCTGCAATGCCCCTATTGCTCGAACCCGCTCGAGATGGACAAGCCGAACATCGAGCTCAGCACCGCCGAATGGCAGGATGTGCTGCGCCAGGCGGCCGAACTGGGCATTTTGCAGATTCACCTTTCCGGCGGCGAACCCACGGCCCGCAAGGACCTCGAGGAGATCGTGAAGACGGCGGCCGAAGTCGGGCTTTATTCAAACCTCATCACCGCCGGTGTGCTGCTGACCCGCGAAAGGCTGCAAAAACTCGCCGAGAACGGCCTCGATCACGTCCAGCTGTCGATCCAGGACGCCGACGCCGAGAACGCCGACCGCATCGCCGCCTACAAGGGTGGCCTCGTGAAAAAGCGCGAGGTCGGCCGCTGGGTGAAGGAGTTGGGCCTGCCGCTGACCGTCAACGCGCCGTTGCATCGGCAGAACATCGAGAACCTGCCCAAAATCATAGATCTGGCGCTTGAACTCGGCGCTGGCCGGCTGGAGGTCGCCCACATCCAGTACTATGCCTGGGCACTGAAGAACCGCGCCGCGCTGATGCCGACGCGCGCGCAGTTCATGAAGACGGTCGAGATCGTCGAGGAAGCGCGCGAACGGCTCAAGGGCATCCTGGTGTTCGACTTCGTGGTGCCGGATTATTACGCGAAGTACCCCAAACCCTGCATGGGCGGCTGGGGCAGCGGGATCATGAACATCACGCCCTCTGGGAAGGTGCTTCCGTGCCATGCGGCCGAGTCGCTGCCAGGCCTGGAGTTCGACAACGTGAAGACGCGCCGGCTGGCCGACATCTGGCTGAACGGACCTGCCTTCCAGAAGTTCCGCGGAACGGACTGGATGAAGGAACCGTGCCGCTCGTGCGACCGCCGCGAGGTCGATTTCGGCGGCTGCCGCTGCCAGGCGTTCGCGCTGACGGGCGACGCCACCAACACAGACCCGGCCTGCTCGCTGTCGTCGCTGCACGCCGAATGGGTCAAGGTCGCAGATATCGAAAGCGCGAAGCCCGCGCCCGAGTTCGTCTATCGTCGGATAGGTGGCGACAAGCCGAAGCGCGAAACGGCCGAGACGGACGCCGGGTAGTAGTGCTATCTACACCCCGCGCTGCGGACACATTTCCGTTTGTGCGGAGGTGAAATCCGGCCGCTGCGGCAATGTGTTCAGGGCGGGTTCAGCGAAAACTTGCAAAGGTACGCCTTGATCTGGGTCCAAGAAGCGATCCAGTTGCAAGAGCAATGACGGAGGAAATACTCGATGTTCAAGTGGATTTTGGCCGCTGCCGCTCTGGTGGCGATCCCCGCGGTCGCCTCGGCCCAGGATGCGGACGCCGGCAAGGGCGTGTTCGGCAAGTGCCGCGCTTGCCACGCCGTCGGCGAAGGCGCCAAGAACATGGTCGGTCCGCATCTGAACGGTGTGGTCGGACGCAAGTCGGCTACGGTCGAAGGCTTCAACTACTCGGATGCCATGAAGGCCGCGGGGAAGACGTGGGATGAAGCCACGCTCGAGGCTTACATCACCAACCCGAAGGAATACATCCCGGGCAACAAGATGGTGTTCGTGGGCCTCAAGGACGAAACCGATCGTAAAAACCTGATCGCGTTCCTCAAGACCAACAAGTAAGCGACTGGATCTGCCAGAATTCCGAACGCCGCGGAGCCCAGCTCCGCGGCGTTTCACTTGGCGGCGGCGCAACTTGCGCTCTATGGCCCGGGTTGAGCGGTGCACGGTCGATCCATCGGCATGACGCCGGTCTGGTCGATCGCCCGGAAGCGATCGGCGACACGCTGGCCGTCGATCATGAGATCGGGCGCGATATCACACAATGGGCCGAGAACGAACGCACGCTCGGCGATGCGGGGATGCGGGATCACGAGGTCTGGTTCTGAGACGGCCATGTTCTGGTAGGTGAGGATGTCGATGTCGATGATGCGGGGGCCCCAGTGCTGGCTTCGCACACGCCCCATCGCCGTCTCGACGCCCAGGCACCGGACGAGAAGTCCACGTGGCGGGAGCGATGTCGCGACAGAGATGCATGCGTTCACGAACCAGTCCTGATCGGTGACGCCCCAGGGCGGCGTGCGCCAGTCCCGCGACCGCGCGACGAGCCGGACAAGGCCATCCGCCGTCAGCAATGCGATCGCACGATCGATTCTCGCCGCCTTGTCACCGATGTTGGAGCCGAGGCCGAGCGTAGCGACGACCGCGGCCGGTCCGACCCCAGTTGGCTCAGTCATACTTGACATAGGCGAAGCGCATGTCGCCGGCCGGCGTGCCCTCGAGCGAACTGGTGCCCTCCTTGGCGGGCTGCCACATCACGACATCCTCGATCTTCCGCGCGAGCGCGAGATCCTTGTCCGTGATCCCCTTGGCCGAATGGGTCATCAGACGGACCTCGACCCAGGCATAGGACGCGGTGATGTCGGGATGGTGCCAGGCGGCTTCCGCGAGATGGCCGACGGTATTGATCACCATCAGTGTGCCCTTCCAGCCGTTCGTCTTGTAGGTGCGCCTGATCCATCCGTCTTCAAGCCGCCAATTCGGCAGGTTGGTCGCGAGCCAGGCATTGACTTCCGGCTCCGCCATGGGCTTTTCGCGTTCGGCACTCATGTTGCTCTCTCCGGTCCTTTCGTGGACACTCCCGTGCGACACACACGATCGTCGCAAGATCGACCAAACCTAGCAGATCCGGATGCGGACCGAAAAAGGAATGAACGACCGAATGCCATCCCGGCTGGATAACCTGCGTGTTCGCGTAAGAGCGCCAGGCCGGCTGCATCTCGGCTTCCTCGATCTCAATGGCGGCCTCGGCCGCCGCTTTGGTTCGCTCGGTCTCGCCATCGAGACCCCCGTCACCGAATTGACGGTCAGCCGCGGCGAGGGCCTTGTCGTGACTGGTCCGGAACAGAGGCGAACGGAGCGGGCGGCCCGCCGTATCGCTGAAGCCTTCGACCTGGCCCTCGATCATCGCATCGAGGTTCTCGAGGCTATTCCGGCGCACGCGGGATTGGGCTCGGGTACGCAGCTCGCGATCGCGATTGGCTCGGCCATGTTGCGGCTCGAGGGCCTTTCGAGCCCAGCCCATGTCATCGGGGCGGCACTGGACCGCGGCGCCCGCTCGGCCATCGGCATGGCGGCGTTCGAACACGGCGGGTTTGTTGTCGACGGCGGTCGCGGCGGCGCCGACCGCCCCCCGCCGGCCATTATGCGGCACCAATTCCCGGAAGAATGGCGCGCGCTGCTGGTGCTCGACCGCAACGGCGAAGGTGTGCACGGTGACAAGGAAGCCAAGGCGTTCGCCAATCTGGCGCCCTTTCCGGAGGCCAAGGCGGGTCACCTCTGTCGCCTTCTGCTGATGCGGCTGGCCCCAGCATTGATCGAGCACGACATCGAAGGCTTCGGTGCGGCCGTCACCGAGATCCAGGAAATCGTCGGGCGGCATTTCGCGGTGGCTCAAGGGGGGCGGCTGTGGACCTGCCCTGCTGTCGAATCGCTCGTCAATGCCATGGCCGCCGAAGGGGCGGTCGGAATCGGTCAGAGTTCCTGGGGGCCGACCGGTTTCGCGTTCGTTCCGACCGAGGCTGCGGCTGAGCGCCTCTATCGTACTTTCGACCAAGACGCTAAAGCCAAGGGACTCGAGATTCTGGTGGTGCGCGGACGCAATGTCGGCGCCAAGATCGAAGAGCGGACGCCAGATACCGCTCAGGTCTGATGGGAAGGACATGCCAATGAACAACGCCACACCGATCCTGCATATGCTCGCGCCCCAGAAGCACATGAGCCCGTTCGATGTGAACATGGCGGCGGATGCCGGCTACAAAGTCATCATCCCCTACGTCAACGTCGAGCTGACGGAAGTCGCAGGGCTGGTCCAGGACGCCATATTCTCGAGACCGCCGAATGACGGGGTTCGGACCGGGTTCTTCATGGGCGGCAAGGACGCCATCCTCGCCCTCGACATGATCGAAGCGGCCAAGAAGGCCATGGTTCCGCCGTTCCAATGCTCGGTGTTCGCCGATCCAGCAGGTTCGTTCACCACGGCCGCCGCGATGGTCGCGTGCGTCGAGCGCGTCTTGAAGCTCAAATTCGGGCGCAGCTGGAAAGGCACCAAGGTCGCTGTGTTCGGCGCAACAGGTGTGGTGGGCTTCGCGTCGTCGATCATTGCTGCGCTCGAGGGCGCGAACGTGCAGCTTATCGCCCACCGTGGCGTGGATCGCGTGATCAAGAGCGCGGCGATTTCAAAGCAGCGGTTCGGCGTCGACCTCGAAGCGGTCAACGGTGAGACGGCCGATCAGAAGCGCGAAGTCATCGCCAATGCCGAAGTGATCTTCGCCGCAGCCGCGGCAGGCGTGCAGGTGGTGTCGAAGGAGGATAAGGCCATCGCCAACAAGCTCCTGGTCATTGCCGACGTCAACGCGGTGCCGCCTGCTGGCGTCGACGGCATGGACCTGTTCATGGATGGCGCACCGCTGCCTGGTTGCAACGCCCTCGGCGTCGGCCCTCTGGCCATCGGCGATATCAAGTACAAGTGCGAAAGCGGCCTGTTCAAGCAAATGCTGGCCTCCGACGAGCCGCTCGCGCTCGACTTCCGCCACGCCTACGCACTGGCAAAACAGCTGACCGGTCTGGCTTGAGATCGTGAGCCGCGGCAGCGTTCTCATCGCCGGATTTTCCGGGCGGGCACTTGCGCAGTCCGCCCGGCGCGCCGGCTACGATCCCATCGTCGTCGACTGTTTCGGCGATCTCGACATGCGCGCCGCCGCCACGTCCAGCGCGTGCCTGCCGGCGCGGGTGGCGGTCGGCTTCAGCCGCACGCCGCTGATCCAGGCGCTGGAGCGGCTCGCCGCCGATGCGCCCTCGCCCCCGATCGGGCTGGTGCTGGGGGCCGGGTTCGAAAGCAATCCGCAGCTCATCGCAGCGCTCGGCGATAGGTTCACGCTGCTCGGCAATTCAGCAGACGTGGTGCGCCGCGTGAAGAACCCGTCCGATTTTTTCGGCGCGCTCGTCCGGCTCGGTATCCGGCATCCGGAGACGCAGCTGACCCCGCCTTCAAGGGCTGAAGGCTGGTTGATGAAGCGCATCGGTGGCAGCGGCGGCATCCACATCCAGGATTGTCCCGCATCGGTCGTTCCGGACGCGCGGCGATACTTCCAGCGCCGTATCGGGGGAGACGCGATATCGGTCCTCGGTGTCGCGAGCCCGCGCGGCACGGCGTTCGGCATGAGCCGCCAATGGGTCAACCCTCGTAGACGGCACCCTTACAGGTATGGCGGCGCGGCCGGGCCCTTGACACTCGAAGAAGACCTCGAAGCGCGCTTGATCGACTGCGCGCTTGCGGTGGAACGGGAATTCAGACTTAATGGTCTGATATCATTAGATTTCCTAGTCGACGACGGCGAACCCAGCCTGATCGAGGTCAACGCGCGCCCGGGCGCATCGCTCGACGTGCTCGACGACAGCGCCGGCAACCTGTTTCGCGCACATGTGTCGGCCTTCGTGGGCAACGAGAACCCGGCCGATCTCTTGCAAGCCGGCTGGCACCCGCCCGAGGCGGCAGCCAGCGCTTATCTCTATGCCGACCGCGGTCAGCTGACGGTCCCTGCGATAGACTGGCCCGCCTGGGCGGCGGACCGGCCGGCGGCGGGATCGCTGATCGCCAAGGGCCAACCCATTGCCACCGTGCGGGTAGAAGCCGCGAACGCCGACGCCGCCGAACAGCTGTGCCGTGAGTACTTGGGCAGGCTCGAGAAGATGCTGTATGAAGGCTCGCCAGGGGAGACACCACACTCATGAAAATACACGATGTGTCAGCGCCGAGTGTCAACGCGCGGGCCGGAAAGATCGTCGACGGTATCGTTGCCAACGCCAAAGCGTTGCGTTGCGCTGTCAGCACGGGCGAGGCCGGTGAGCGACGCATAGATCTCGGTGCCCACGTGCCTGGTGGGCTCGAGGCAGGGCGCCTGCTCGGAGAAGTGTGCATGGGCGGGTTCGGCACCGTTGCGCTCACGACCGCGTCAGGTCTGGATCGCTGGCCGCTGGGCGTCGCCGTGCACTCCTCGAACCCCGTTGTTGCGTGTCTGGCCAGCCAGTACGCGGGCTGGACCATCACCGAAGAAGCAAGCGGCTTTTTCGCACTCGGCTCAGGCCCGGCGCGAGCGCTTTCCCGTGTCGAGACACTCTACCAGGAGCTCGGCTACGTCGATCATCACGGCAGCGGCGCCCTGGTGATCGAGGGCGACAAGGCACCACCGGCGTCGGTCGCGACCAACGTGGCCAGCGCCTGTGGCATCCGGCCATCCGACCTGACTATTCTCTATGCGCCGACCGGAAGCCTCGCTGGCACCGTGCAGATCGCGGCCCGCGTGCTCGAAGTCGGCCTTCACAAGGCGCACGCCCTGCACTTCCCGTTGCACAACATCGTCGACGGCTACGGCGTGGCGCCGCTCGCCCCGCCGATCCCGGACTTCGTCAAGGCCATGGGCCGCACCAATGACGCGATCATCTACGGCGGACGCATCCAGCTGTTCGTACGCGGGTCCGACGACGAGGCCAAGAAACTCGCGGACAACCTGCCGTCGAGCACGTCGTCAGCCTACGGCAAGCCGTTCGCGGAGACGTTTGCCGAGGTCAACGGCGACTTCTACAAAATCGACCCGATGCTGTTCAGCCCAGCCCTGGTGACGGTCTCGAATCTGGATACGGGCCGGTCGTTCCATGCCGGGCGCCGGGCGCCGGAAATTGTCGATGCCAGCTTCAGCTGACGGCGGCGGCGCGAGATCTGCCCCTCGACGCATCGCACTGTTCGTCGAGGAAGGCGGCGGCGACTGGCACGCGCGCCGGCTCGGACGCGCCCTGGAAACGCGCGGTGCGGTCGTCTTCGTGACGAGCCTCGACAGATGCGCCTTCGACACCGGGATGCCGTCCGGCCTGGACATTCCCGGACTGGCCGGCACGTTGCCGGACGGCGCGTTCGTGCGGTCCGTGTCGGCGGGCAGCCTCGAGCAGATTACGCTGCGCCTCGGCATTCTTCATGCGCTGGAGGCGAGTGGCGTCCGGGTCTGGAACAATGCCCGCGCCATCGAACGCTGCGTCGATAAATCGACCGCGACGTGGCGATTTCAGCGGGCCGGATTGCCAACCCCCGCGACGCGGACCGTGGAAGGGCACGATGCCGCCAAGGCCCATCGGCAAGGGCGCGGAACGCTCGTCCTCAAGCCGCTGTTCGGTTCGCAAGGCAACGGCGTCCGGCGGGTGGGTGAGAGCGACGATCTTCCGCCGCCCGAGGACGTCGGCAACGTCTACTACCTGCAGGAATATCTTCGCGGCCCGACCGATGCGACGTTCGAAGATTGGCGGGTGTTCGTTTCCCGTGGCCGGGTACTTTCGGCGATGGTCAGGCGGGGCAAGTCGTGGATCACCAACGTCCACCAGGGCGCCGAACCGAGGTGCCATGACCCCGACGAGGAGATGTGCTCTCTGGCCTTGAAAGCCGCGCAAGCCGTGGGTGCCGACTATGCCGGCGTCGATCTCATTCGCGATGCCGGTGGGCGCTTGCTTGTTTTAGAAATCAACTCAAATCCGGCCTGGAAAGGGCTGCAGAGCGTCAGCACGATCGACATCGCCGATACGCTTTCGGCCGATTTCCTGGCCGATGTCGAGGACTCGCTGGTCCGATGACGGCGCTCCTCTCTCCGCGGGCGATCGAAGCCGCCTACCTGGCCGCCACACGGGCTGAACTGACCGCGCTCAAGCCCGGCAACGTCCATACGTTCGCGCCGGGCCACAATATGCAAGTCTGGCAATTCGAGAAGAGTGCGGAGGCGTCGGTCCCGTGGATCGCCGATCCCGAGCTCGGGGTCGGCTCACGGATCCTGGGCGGGATGGAAGCGAGTTTCGCAGTTGCAGGCTGCAATACCAACCTCGGCATCCTGTTGCTCGCGGCGCCGTTGGCACGGGCCGCGGATGGCTGCATCGAGGGGGCCGACTTGCGCGCGCGATTACGTTGCGTGCTCGCTGGGCTCGACCTCGACGACGCGCGAGATGCGTTCAAGGCCATTGCGTTGGCCAACCCGGGCGGGCTCGGGCAGGTCGACGCTGAGGACGTCAGCCATCCGCCGAGCGTCGGTTTGCGGGAAGCCATGCGGCTCGCGGCGGGCCGGGACCGAATTGCTCGCGCCTATGTCACGGATTTGGAGGACGTATTCGGCACAGCCTTGCCGATCCTGGCCGAGGCGAGAGCTCGGGGGGCATCGGCGGGGTTCGACGTCACCACGCTGCACATGGCGTTGCTCGCGACGTTTCCCGATAGCCATATCGCCCGAAAACACGGTTTGGAGACCGCATCCGCCGTGATGGCCGCGGCCGAGGCGCGCCGTGCCGCATGGTTCCCGGTAGCGGAGCCAAAATCGATCCCGGATCTCCTCGAGTTCGACCAATATCTCAAAAATCGAGGCATTAACCCAGGCACCACGGCGGATTTCGTCGTTGCAACACTCTTTGCCGATGAACTCATGGCGCGGATCGACGCACCTATTGCGAGCTGACCCCCCTTGTCGAAAGTAGGATACTGGCGTTATTAGGCCGCGGTGCTCCGGGCACCGCTATCTGGCCAACCGGTCCGTTGACATGACGTGTCATCGGACGCTGCTAACAGGGATAGCTCGGAACCACCGAGACCAGCTGGCGGCCGGACCTTGTCCCTCGCTTATCATGCTGTCCTTATGTTCAATCTGGGAGGATCACCCCACATGGCCAAAATCAATAAAGTTATGGTTGGCGAGTCGCTCGTTGGCGACGGCAACGAAATCGCTCACATCGATCTCATCATCGGACCGCGGGGATCGGCCGCGGAGACCGCATTCTGCAACGCGCTGACGAACAACAAGGACGGCTTCACGACGCTGCTCGCCGTGATCGCACCGAACCTCGCCTGCAAGCCGAACACCATTCTCTACAACAAGGTCACGATCAAGGACGCCCGTCAGGCCGTCCAGATGTTCGGACCGGCCCAGTACGCTGTCGCCAAGGCCGTTCAGGACTCGGTCGCCGAGGGCGTGATCCCAGCCGCTGAAGCCGACGACGTCTACGTCGCCGTGGGCGTATTCATCCACTGGGAAGCCGCTGACGACGCCAAGATCCAGGACTTCAACTATCGCGCCACCAAGGAAGCCATCGCACGCGCCGTCTCGGGCAAGCCGACGGCCGCCGAAGCAACCGCTCAGCGCAACTCGGCCAGCCATCCGTTCGCTGCCAAGTCGTAATGAACGGCTGATGGATCGACCGACGCTCGGTGAAAACCGGACGCAGTGTGGTCGACACCGTCAGAAAGACATCTCAAAGGCCGGCGACCCGTTCGAGGTCGCCGGCTTTTATCTGTCCGGAGTGGAGTGCCGTTGCGACCAGGGCGCCAGCCACCCCGATCGCCGCCAGAGCCTCGAGGTCAGCCACGTTACGCACGCCGCCTGCCGCTATCACCTGCCGCCCGTCAGCGCGTGCGATGATGCCCGATAGGCGCTCGAAATCCGGCCCTGCACCCGAGCCGACCCGCCCCAGCGTCATCACGATCACGGTCTCGGGCCACAGATTCGGGCGCGCCAGCAGGTCAGGTGGGCCGAGAAAGTCGTCGCCCCTGAAATCCAGGGATAGAATTCCGGGCCTGGCCGCTGCAGGGGGGCTGCCGAGCGGCATGGCGTCAAACCCCGACATGGCCCCGAGCGTTTCGCTACCGATGACGTAACGGAGCCGTCGAGCCGGTAACGCGG
>PEQZ01000031.1 GCA_002928395.1 Hyphomicrobium sp. | reverse complement strand
GCTCGCGCTGGTCGGGCCTTCGGGAAGCGGCAAGACGTCGGTGTTGCGCGCCATCGCGGGTCTGCTCAGGCCGGATGAAGGCCGAGTGGTCGTCGGCGGCGAGACCTGGTTCTCGTCGGAAGCGCGCATTGATCTTGCCCCGCAGCGCCGGAAGGTGGGGCTGGTGTTCCAGGACTACGCCCTGTTCCCGCACTTGAGCGCGCTCGACACGGTGGCGCTGGCGGTTACGGGGGCGAACGAGGCCGAGAAGCGCGCGCGGGCTCATGCGCTGCTCGAACGGGTCAATCTCGACGGGCTCGAGGCGCGAAGGCCGTCCCAGCTCTCGGGCGGGCAGCGGCAGCGGGTGGCGTTGGCGCGGGCGCTCGCGCGTGAACCGCGTGTGCTTTTGATGGATGAGCCGTTCTCCGCCGTGGACCAGGCGACGCGGGACCGGCTGAAGCGCGAACTCGCGAGCCTCAGGCGCTCCCTCGACATCCCCATCGTGCTGGTGACCCATGATCTGCAGGAAGCCGTGGCGCTGGCGGACCGCATGAGCGTGCTCTACCGCGGAAGTCTCTTGAAGTCCGGCACGCCGGACGAGGTGCGGTTGCGGCCGGGTAGCGCACTCGTCGCTCGATTGATGGGGCAGACAAACCTGTTCGAGGGCGTGCTGGACCGGTCAGCGTCCGGTAGCGAACCGGGTAGTCTGTCGTGGCGCGGGCGGTTGCTGGTCGTCGGCAGCACGGGGCTGTTCAAGGCGGGAGACCGTGTCGTATGGCTGGCTCCCATCGATCACGTGATTTTGCATCGCCGCGCGCGGCCGTCAGGGGCTGATCTTTTGAACCCTGTTGCGGGCGTGATCAGCGAGCTGGTGCCGCTCGGCGAACGCACCGAAGTCACTCTGCGCGTCACAGGGGACCCGGAGGCCGTGCTCAATTTCAACGTGGCCACGCGCACGGTAGCCAATGGCGCTCTCGTCCCTGGCAGCGCGGCGACCGTTTCGCTGCTGCCCGAAGGTCTGCATCTGATGTCGCCTGGCGACTGACCCGATGGCTCGGTGGATCGCGGTCTCCCCCCGCACCCGGGCCTGGAAAACGGCACGGGAAAGCCACGTCGACTACTCGATTTTTGCCAGAAACTCTGGTGTGGTGACCAGCTGGCGGACACCGTGCGCATGTTCCTCACCGAAAGCATTTTTCGCGCACCACGCGTTCAGGCTGTTGATGTCGACCCGGGCGCATGTTGGCCGAACGCTCCATGTCGCCTTTAACGGCGAACAGGTTTGCTCGTTGTAAGACGGCCCTGTCGTCGATCCGCGGAAGACCACGGGATCACCCGTTCCGCTCGGCAGCGCCTTGGCGCGATGCAGTCCATCGACAGCGTTGCCAGAGTAGTCAAAGTTCGCGAAATCGAGCGCACTTCTATCGTTGACCACGAGAAACGCTTGCGCCTCGACCCGGAGCAAGGGGTCGGTGCAGCTGTCGGACAGGCACGAGCCCAAGCCCTTGCCCGGGGTGATCGCGCATGACGTGTGAACCCAGTGCACTTCAATGGTGTCTCCGGCTTTCAGACCGTGACAGGCGCCGTGATGCGGCGTTTCCCTTTGCGCGGCCGTAAGCGTGTCCGTGTCGTTGCACTTGAAGCCACCGTCGTCGCCCTTTCCCGCAAATAGCTTGAAGCCAGGACCCTTGTGCTCTGCATTCGAATGGAAGTGGATATTGCAAAGGTTCAAGCTACTGTGCACGGGAGCCAAGGGAAATACTCGGGAATTGCTTCCCGACTTGTTCGAGATATCCCGCGGTGCTTGTGGCCCAGAGTTTTGACAACTTTCCCCAGCCTCGGAAGCTGTCAGTGAGAAGGCCCAGAACATCATGATCAACATCAAAGGCGAACGGGTTGCCATGACAAATGCTCCATCTCTCGTTCTATTGGATCCATGGGAGCGAGCCCAATTGGATGCCCGTTCCTTGGTGACATAGGGAATGGTCACCGGCAAGGCGTCGGGCGATGCTGTTTGGGCATCAAACGCATGTGATGAGTTCATGGAGTTTTCGAGCCGGCGGGACAACCACTGTCTGGCCATTGCGGCGGACGCAACTGGCGGATTTCAATGTTTCGGGCAGGTCATTGTATGCGGCTGTGCGAGATCGTGGCGGGCCGCGGCTGTCCGGTTTAACTCTGACGCATGATGCGAACGAGCAGAAAGGAAAGAATTCGCCTCTCCCCATCGCGCTGGAAGCGCGTCTCCGACGCGACGGGAGAGGTCGGCGCGGCCGAGATGCCCGAAATCTCGCGAAAAACGTTGTTCCGCGCCGGGTGAGGGGGGCTCAGGCTGGCGCGTTTTCGAAGCCAGCCCCCTCACCCTAACACCTCCCCATCGCGCTGGAAGCGCGTCTCCAACGCGACGGGAGAGGGGATTCGAGTCGATCTCGGTCGCCGGTGCGCGAATTGATATCCGGATCAGCGCATAACGAGCACGTGCTCAAAACTCAAACGGACAGCCGTGGCGGCGGGCTGCGACCGTAACCGCTTGCCCTGCCTTCCAGCATCACGGCCAGCCGCTACGCCCTGTGTGCGGTGGTCAGTGACGATTTGGTTCGGTGGCGTTTCGATCATTGACGTTCTCGACGGAGGCAGTGCGCAACCGGACGCAAAGTCCCGAAAAGGTCGAGCAAGCTCGTTGCCGCAGGGCGTGACGTGCCGCTTGTCACGCCGCAATCAAGAACAATTGATCAGATAAAAATTGATCCCGGCTCCCGGTTTCACTGCGTTATCAGCGCAACCTTATGGGTACCATTAGAAATAATCATTATCGATTTCGCCCGTGTGCGCTTAATCATGCCGCGGGCGAAAGGCCCATGCAAAAAAATCAGCGAGTCAATGGGTCTTCATCGGATCTATTATGCGGCGTCAAAAATGGCGACGGGCCAAACGTCGTCTTTGGCAATAAAGAAAAAACACCCATTTACGACAATTCAGAGCTGGCCGCGGCGTCACCAAGCGAAGCAGAAAAGAAGCTGAAAACTCTGGGAGGATGTAGCAAATGAAATCCAAGAAGGCGATTCCGATATTCGGCGTACTGGCTGCGATACTGGCGGCATTCGATGCTTCCAGTCCGCTCGCAGCGGATACGACGGCAAAATCTAATCAATTCTGGTGGCCGCAGAGACTCAATCTCGAGCAGTTGCGTGCGCATGATGCGAAGTCCAATCCTTACGGAGGCGATTTCAACTATGCCGAAGCGTTTTCTCGCGTCGATCTTGCGGCCCTGAAGAAGGATATCGAGAAAACCCTGACTACGTCGCAGGCATGGTGGCCGGCCGATTGGGGTCACTACGGTGGTTTGATGATCCGATCGGCCTGGCACAGTGCGGGAACCTACCGCATTCATGATGGCCGTGGCGGTTCCGACGGTGCGCAGATCCGCCTCGAGCCGCAGAACAGCTGGCCAGATAACGCCAATCTAGACAAGGCCCGCCGACTGTTGTGGCCGGTCAAGCAGAAGTACGGCCGGAGCGTGTCCTGGGCAGATTTGATCGTCCTGGCCGGCAACGTTTCCCTCGATTCCATGGGGTTCAAGACCATTGGCTTCGCTGGTGGCCGCGTCGACGACTGGGAGCCAGACCACACCTACTGGGGTTCGGAGAGCAAATGGCTGGCCAATGACGAACGCCTCAAGAAGGGAGAGCTTGAGAAGCCGCTCGCAGCGGTGCAGTTGGGGTTGATCTACGTCAATCCCGAGGGTCCGAACGCCAACCATGATCCGCTATCTGCCGCAAAGGACATGCGGCTATCCTTCGGTCGTATGGCGATGAACGACGAAGAAATCGTCGCACTGATCGCTGGCGGGCATACTCTGGGTAAAGCGCATGGCGCCAAGCCGGGAGACTGTGTGGGCGTGGAACCTGCTGCCGCGGCCGCCGAAGAACAAGGCCTTGGCTGGAAGAACAAGTGCGGCAAAGGCAACGCCGAAGACACCAACACGAGTGGGCTGGAAGGTGCCTGGACGGCCACCCCGACCGCGTGGTCCAATCTCTACTTTGAAAATCTGATGAAATTCGAATGGCAGCAGACCAAGAGCCCGGCCGGCGCAACGCAGTGGATTCCGACGGATAAGAGTGCGGCAAACCAGGTTCCCGACGCACATATCCCGAACAAGACGCATGCGCCGATCATGTTCACGACGGACCTGACATTGAAGATGGATCCGGGGTTCCGCAAAATCTCCGAACGCTTCCACAAAGATCCGAAGGAATTCGACAACGCTTTTGCCAAGGCGTGGTTCAAGTTGACACACCGTGATCTCGGGCCCCGCAGCCGCTATCTGGGGGCCGACGTGCCGAAGGAGGTGTTCCTCTGGCAGGATCCGATTCCTGCCGTCGACTACAAGCTCATCAGCACGGAGGATGCCGAGAAGCTCGAGGTGATCATCCTGAAGTCAGGGCTGTCGCATTCCGAGCTGGTTCGGGCAGCCTGGGCTTCGGCCTCCAGCTACCGCGGCTCAGACATGCGCGGCGGCGTCAATGGTGGCCGTGTCCGGCTGGCACCGCAGAAGGACTGGGCGGCGAACAGTCCGGCAGAACTCGCAAAAGTACTGGAGACCCTCGAAAAGATCCGCAGCGACTTCAACAAGTCGTTGTCGGGTGGCAAGAAGGTCTCTCTGGCCGATGTGATCGTGATCGCCGGCAATGCGGCCGTCGAGCAGGCCGCGAAAGATGCCGGTTCCAGCGTGGAGATTCCTTTCACGCCGGGGCGAAACGACGCCTCGCAGGAGCAGACCGATGTGAACTCGTTCGCTGTGCTCGAGCCGACCGCTGATGGGTTCCGCAACTACTACACGAGCGCCAGCTATGGCACCCCCACCGAAATGTTGGTGGAAAAGGCTGACTTGCTTAGGTTGACCGTGCCGGAAATGACAGTGCTACTTGGTGGTATGCGCGCTCTCAATGCCAACTTCGACAAGTCGAGCCACGGCGTGCTGACCGCAAAGCCTGGGACATTGAGCAACGACTTCTTTGTCAACCTGCTCGACTTGTCGACCAAGTGGCAGAAGGTATCCGGCAAGGAGGGCATATGAAGGCGTCGATCGGGCCTCGGGCAAGGCGAAATGGACGGCAACTCCGGTCGATCTCATCGTGGGCTCCAGCTCCGAGCTGAGGGCGGTGGCAGAAGTCTACGCCTCCACCGATGGCAAGGAGAAGTTTGTCAAAGACTTTGCCGCAGCCTGGACCAAGGTGATGAACCTCGATCGCAATTGAGTTGTGAACGACGAGTGTCGAGCATCTGACGTTTGGTCCCCGCTCGCGGCGGGTCTCGAAACCAAACGTCAGATGCAAAATGCTACACGAGAACATTGCTTGGCTCGTTTTCCTCAAGGTTCAGACATTTGCTCTCGATGGCCTTGCAAAGAGACGCGCATGTCTGAACCAGAATACGAGTACGGCGGCGCCGCGTGTGCCGCCGCCCCTTCGCTTCAAACCCGTCACCGTGGCCGATCGCAGCTGGTGGTCTGATCGCCACGGCGGCGATCGAGGTGACGACCGAGACGACGTCTGTAGCCGTTCACAGTCCCACCAGCCGCGCGTAACCGCCCATGGTCTCCTCGATGAGCACCTTGTAGGCGGGGTAGAGCCGGTGCTGTTCGCCAATCTCGCCAAGTTCATCGGCTGAGAGGCTGTCGCGGCGGGCGTAGACGATGGGCGCCGAAACGGGTGTGTAGCTGGCGCGCTGCTTGTTCAAAGTCGTGATGAGCCCGCGCATGATGCCGGCTTGATCGATCTGCGAGACCACCACCATCCGCATTGCGCCCTTGGTCAGCGACACAAGGTGGATGAACATCGACGACGTCGGAATATATAGCCGGCCGCGGTGCGAAAACGGCGCGTCGGGGCGGTCACGCTCTTCGAACAGAAGGCTCGGCCATTCCGGGTCCCACACCACTTCGGTGCGGTAGGCGACAATGGTGCCGGGCACCAAGAAAGCCGGGCGCAGCGTCAGGTAGGTGCCGATGTACTGATCGACGGCGGCGCGCGTGTAAGCGCCCATGTAGACGGGCGCAACGAAGCCGCCCTCGCCCTTCAAGTCCATGGGTCCGTTGCTCGCGTCTTCGCCACCGCCCCATGCGGCCTTGATGCTCTCGTAGCCGAGGCCGAGCACCATGCACACGTCGAACAGGGTTTGGTCGCGCACCGGACGGCCACGCATCAGGTTCTGGATCGTCTTCTCGTGGCAGTCGCTGGCGTCAGCCAGGGCAGCCTGGGTCAGTTTCTTTTCGACCATCGCCGTCCGGATCAGGGCGAGGGCGGCCGACCGTTCGGCGGCGTTGGCAGGCGGTTTGGTCATCGGCTCTCGATCAAGGTCAGGACGCGCTGAGCGGACAGGGTTTGCCTCCCCGCAGACTACGTTGGATTGGCACTCGACTGCAAACGGCCCCGCGTGATGCTCAAATCGCGTTTCGCCGGGCAGGGTCAGGGGAACTTAACAATTCTTTTCATATGCTTCGTCTCCTGGCCACGATTGCGCGCCAGCTTACGGTTCCGAAGAGAAACTCAGCGGGGATCGAACCGCCATGCCACCACACACCACAGCTGTCGCCCTCAGGCGCTTCGGCCTCGGGCCGAGACCGGGCGACACCAAGGCGATTGCCGGCGATCCGCGCGGGTTCGTGCTGGTGAGTCTCGCCGATCCGGCACGCGCGCTCCTGCTCGACCAGACCCTCGAACCGAGCCACGTCACGTTCGAGGCCACGCGGACCGCCCAGAAGCAGCAGAAGATGGCCCAGGACGCAGCCCAGGACGCAGCCAAGGACGCAGCCCAAGCGACACCCGAGGCCGCGCCGATGGTCTCGGCCGACATGGCAGCCCAACCGCCCATGGCTCCCATGGCCAAGGCCGCCACCCCCGTTCCAGGCGACAAGCCCGGCCGCATCCGCCGCGAGGCAATGATCGAGGAAGCCGCCGCGCGTTTCGAACTTGCCCGCACCACGCCGCATGCTTTCCTCGAACGCCTCGTGATGTTCTGGTCGAACCATTTCTGCGTCTCGATCACCAAGGGCCAGGTACGTGGACTGGCCGGCGCGTTCGAGCGCGAGGCAATCCGCCCGCATGTGCTCGGCGGCTTCGGCGCCATGTTGAAAGCCGTCGAGCAGCATCCGGCGATGCTGATCTATCTCGATCAGGCGCAATCGATCGGGCCGAATTCGAAGGCCGGCAGCCGCCGCGATCGCGGGCTGAACGAGAACCTCGCGCGCGAGATCCTCGAACTGCACACAATCGGTGTCGATGGGGGCTACGGTCAAGAGGACGTGACGAACCTCGCGCGCATCCTCACCGGCTGGGGCATCGGCGGGCTGCAACAAGATGATGATCGGGTCGGCCGTTTTCGGTTCACGCCGCAGCGGCACGAGCCGGGTGCGTGGACCGTTGCCGGCAAGCGCTTCGAGGACCGTGGCGTCGCTACGGGCGAAGCCTGCCTTGCCGATCTCGCGCGGCATCCGTCGACGGCCAGGCATATTGCGCGCAAGTTTGCCGTGCATTTCATTTCCGACAAACCGCCGCCCGCCCTCGTCGATAAACTGGAACGCTCCTTCCGGGAAACGGATGGCGATCTTGGTCAACTTGCAAAAGCCTTGGTGACGGCACCCGAGGCATGGTCCGCGCCGTTCGCCAAGGTGTTGCCGCCCTACGATTTCAGCGTGGCGCTGGCGCGCGGGCTCGGCATCGCCTCGCCGCCGGGTGAAATGTTGAGGCTCGCCGCCGCACTCGGCCAGCCGCTGTGGCAGCCGCCGGGACCCAAGGGCTGGCCCGACGCCGACGACAGTTGGCTCGGGCCGTCGCCCATTCGCGAGCGGCTCCGGATTGCCGAGAAGGCGTCGAGCCTCACCGGCAAATCCGCCGATCCACGCGAGTTGGCGGCCGATCTTTTTGGCGAACAACTGTCCGAGCCGACGGCCCAGGCCGTGAAGCGTGCCGAGACCCGCGAGCAGGGTATGGTGCTTCTGGTCATGAGCCCCGAATTCCAGAGGAGATAATCGTCATGGCTACGATCCGCTGCGCATCTGATGCCGGGGTCACAGGATGCTCCGAGGATGTTGCGCTGTCGCGGCGCGGCTTGCTGATCGGCGGCGCGACGCTGGCGCTGTGGAGCTTTCTGCCCAAGTCCGCCATCGCCGGCGCGCGTGATCCGCGGCTTCTTGTCGTCGTGCTGCGCGGCGGGCTCGACGGGCTGTCGCTGGCGGCCCCGATCGGTGATCCGGATTTCGCGAAGCTGCGCGGCCGCCTTGCGCTGCCGGTATCGGGCGAGGGCGCTGGTCTGCCGCTCGATGGCTTTTTCACGCTCAACGGTGCCATGCCAATGCTGCATGCGCTCTATCAGAAGAAGGAGGCACTGATCCTACATGCGGTCGCTTCGCCCTATCGGGGGAGGTCGCACTTCGACGCCCAGGATGTGCTGGAAAGCGGTCTCGGTGGCGGCGGCAAGGCGACCGACGGGTGGCTGAACCGCGCACTCGCCGGCATGCCGTCAGCGGGCGCGGCCGAAAAGCCGAAGGGGTTGGCGCTTGCAGCCGTCGTGCCGCTGGTGATACGCGGGTCGGCCCCTGTGCTGACCTGGACGCCGCCCGCCTACCGGTTGCCGTTCCGGGCTGATACCATCGCACGTATCACCGACCTCTATGGCCAGACCGATCCGGCGCTCGCCAAGGCGTTCGCGGCCGGGATCGAGATCGATCGCATGGCCGACAGCACGCTCGATCCCAAGGCCGGGCTGAAAGGCAAAGACGGCGGCGGGCAGCCGTTCCGCGAGTTTACGGCAGCGGCTGAAGCGGCAGCGAAGTTTCTCACCACGCCGGGCGGCCCACGCATCGGCGCGTTGTCGGTCGACGGCTGGGACACGCACGCCAACGAGGGTGCTGTCAAAGGCCTCCTGGCCAACCGCCTCGCGGGCCTCGACGCGGCGATCAAGGCCTTCGCCGACGGCATGGGGCCGGCATGGCAAGACACGGTCGTGCTGCTCGTCACCGAGTTCGGCCGCACGGCGCAGACCAACGGCACCGATGGCACCGATCATGGCACCGCGACCACGGCGCTCTTGCTCGGCGGCGCGGTCAAGGGCGGGCGCGTGGTGGCGGATTGGCCGGGGCTGTCGCAAAAGGCTCTGTTCGAGGGCCGCGATCTCGCGCCGACCCGTGACGTGCGCAGCATCCTCAAGGGCATTCTCGGCGACCATCTCGGCATTCCCCAGGGCGTGCTGGCGGGCAAAGTGTTCCCGGACAGTGCGTCGGCGGCGGCGCTGGGTGGGCTGATCGGCTGATCGCATGCGCCAGGGGGCGTTCAGCGCGAGACCACGTCGATCTTCACCGGGGCCAGGCCGGCCCCGGTCATGCCGATGGCCTCGGCAGCCGCTTCAGACAGGTCAATGACGCGGCTTTTCTTGAACGGCCCGCGATCGTTGATTCGGACGACCACCGCGCGCCCGGTGCGCGCGTGGGTCACGCGCACTTTGGTGCCAAATGGCAGCGTTCGATGCGCCGCGGTCATCGCGCGCTTGTTGAACTTCTCACCGTTGGCCGTCATCTGATCCTGCCAGTAGTAGGACGCGACGCCGTCCATCGCGTGGCCGGGGCCGAGCAGGCGCGGCGGAGCGGGTAACGCTGGCGGCGGCGGCTGCAGCGACCCAGTCTCGGCCGGCGGCCGATGCGTTGTTCCGGAAGGACCCGCGCCAGCGTTCGGGCGCATGGCCGGTCGCGGTGGCGCAACGAGTTGCGGCCCGACGATCACGACCGTCCGCCAGCTCGACGCGCGTTCGTGATACGGCTGCACGAGCGGCTCGTTTGCGGCTACGGGCGGCGCAAACGCGATCATGGCTGCAAGCGCTTCGGCCAATCGATTTTTTGATCCGATCATCACGGCCCAAGCATCAGTCGGTGAGGGGGCGACACGACGGCATCCGCTAGACCGATTCGCGGCAGGCTCAAAAAGTAAGGGCGGCAGACGCAAACGCATCCGCCGCCCATCTGTATCGAGATCGACGAGACCGAGGCTCAGCCCTTGCCGAGAACCGCGACCTTGACCGGCACGACGCCGGCGCCCTGCATGCTGATCACGCCGGCTGCGGCTTTCGACAGGTCGATGATGCGGCCGGCGATGTAGGGGCCGCGGTCGTTGATGGTGACGACGACAGACTTGCCGTTATTCTGGTTGGTCACGCGGACCTTGGTGCCGAACGGCAGCGTCTTGTGCGCGGCGGTCATGGCGTTCGGGTTGAACCAGCCGCCCGAGGCGACCGGCTGTGGCTGCCAGTAGTAGGAAGCCTTCCCGGTCAGCGTGTACGAGCTGTTGGCGCCGCTGTCGTTGTCATAGCTCGCCTTGTTGGCCTTCTTTGGCGCGCTGTAGGCTGCGACCGGAGTGGCCGCAGTCTTCTGGGCCTTGGGTGCATAGTAGAGCGACGACGTCGGCTTTTTCGCTTTGGCCGTCGGGGCGCCGCCACAGACATAGTCTGCGCCAGTGCATGTCCATTTGGCGTGGGCCGGGGCGGTGGTCACGAGACCGAGCGTGAGCAGCGAAAGGGCGGCAGCAAAAAAGGTCCGCATGAGTGGTACTCCATCGAGTTGCGCAACAGTGCTGCGGTGCAAATAAACGATCGAAGTGGAAACCTCGAACCACCCGAATTGGTTCCACCCAATGGCTGGGGAGCGGAACTCTCGTCGACCGGTCTGCACGAACCCGAGGCTGGTGCAGACAAGGCCGCAGCAGATCACCAGAACTCATTCTGTTGCTGATTGTTTTTGGGAAGAACCCCGTCCTGGTGCGTGCACGAATACATCGGTAAATGTGGCGGTCAACCCACTATACTGAACATCGTTTTTCTTATGGGCGCCGATTGATTGATTTCAAACAGCTTTTTGCTGCTGCATTGCAGCATTGGCGCGACGGCAGGCCGCACCTGCGACGCGCATGCGTCCCCCCCCAAGGGCTTTGATGACAGTCCGTTACGGCCTCTCATGTTCCTGTTCAGACATTTGCTCTCCACGGTGCAGCTGAGGGAAGCAAATGTCGGAACCGTGCGTTACACTAGGGCTCTCGACGTCCCAACTCCCGGCTTTCCGGCCTATGACCGGCACCATGAGTGACTTGAGGCCGTCGCGACACGTTTGGCGAATTGGCAGGAACCACGATGACCATCCGCACCGAGGCGCAATCGTCGTCGCGTTCCAGCCCCGCTCCCACTCTCACCGAGGCGCTGCCGGTCTGGTTCCAGATTGGCTGCCTGTCGTTCGGCGGACCGGCTGGCCAGATCGCAATGATGCATCGAATGCTGGTCGACGAGCGGAAGTGGATCGACGAGAAGAGCTACCTGTCGGCGCTCAACTTCTGCATGCTGTTGCCGGGCCCGGAGGCGATGCAACTTGCGACCTACGTCGGCTGGCGGATGCACGGTGTGAAGGGCGGGCTCGCGGCGGGGCTGTTGTTCGTCCTGCCGGGCGCGCTGTTTATGCTGGTGCTGTCGCTGCTCTACGCACTTTTCGGCAAGTTGGCCGTGGCGGAAGCCCTGTTCGTCGGCGTCAAGGCGGCGGTGTTGGCGATCGTGGTCGAGGCGCTGCTCCGCGTCGCACGGCGGGCGCTCAAGGGCGCCGCCGACTGGATGGTGGCAGCCCTCGCGTTCGTGGCGATCTACGCGCTCGGCGTGCCGTTCCCGGTTATCGTTCTGGCGGCGGGACTGTTCGGCTTCCTTCGCGGGCAGACCGGTTCAGCAGGTGAGCAACCAGACGCTGCGGCGCTCGCGACGAGCGAGCGGTTGCCGCTGCGTCAGACGGCAATCACGGTCGCGACGTGGCTCGCAATATGGATCCTGCCGTTGTTGGCCATCGTCGCGATCTTCGGCCCGGGCCACGTTCTGTCGGAGCTCGCATGGTTCTTCTCCAAGCTCGCCGTGGTGACGTTCGGCGGTGCCTATGCGGTGCTCGCCTACATGGCGCAGGAGGTGGTGCAGGGTTATGGCTGGCTCAGGCCGGGCGAGATGCTCGATGCGCTCGGGCTGGCCGAGACCACGCCGGGCCCGTTGATCCTGGTCAACCAGTTCGTCGGTACACTCGCAGCATTCCGGCACGGCGGCGGTAGCCCCATCTGGATGGGCGTGCTCGGCGCATCGGTGACGCTATGGGCTACGTTCGCGCCGTGCTTCTTGTGGATCTTCGCGGGTGCACCCTACGTCGAGCGGCTCAACCGCATTCCGCGCCTCAGAAGCGCGCTGCAATCGGTGACGGCGGCCGTGGTCGGCGTGATCCTGAACCTCACCGTGTGGTTTGGCCTCCACGTGTTGTTCAAGACGGTCTCGCCGTGGACGTTCGGCCCGTTGCATCCCATGCTGCCGCAGCTTTCATCTTTCCATGGCCCATCGCTGGTCCTAGCGGCCGTCGCCTTCACCCTGCTGTTCGCGTTTCATCGCGGCGTCATTTCGACCCTGTCGACTTGCGGCATCCTGGCGTTGGCTTGGCATTGGGCCGGGTAAGGAATGATTGGACATCGGGCGATGCGCAGCGGCGATGGGCGGCGCGCAGGGGCGTTGCAACCTTGTCCCCAAATGTCGCAACGCGGGCTGTTCTGCCCCTCGCCACGGCGCGCTGGCGTGGGGGACGTGTCTCGTGTTCCGTCTCAGACATTTGCGACCCAGTGCGGCCAGGTTGCGAGCAAATGTATGAGACAAGTGGAACACGAGCAACGCCATGATCCGAGTGTTGCTTTTGTCACTGACGCTTGGCGGACCACATTGCAGCAACCGGGGACCAAGCGTCAGTGACGCAACACTAACCAGCCGCCGCGGTTCGGTTGCGCGCAATCCAGCCGTCGACGTTGGCCACGGTGCGGCTGATGTCGGCAGAGGGGCGGCCGACGTGCTCGGCAAGGGCCTGGACCAAGAGATCGACCCGTTCGACGGCGGTGGCGCCGGCGGCCAGGGCTCGTGCGACCGAGGATGGGCTTTCAAGCATCTCTGCGGCCGCCGCGTATTTGTCGAACGGCACGAGGTCATCGGGTGCTGCCCCGAGCGCAATGCAGACCTGTTGCACGTCCTCGTAAATGCGTCGTGACTGCGCCAAATCGGTATGAACGGCCGTGCGAATCGAGACCACCCGGTCCGGCTCGACGCAACGGTAGTTACCGGCCAGCAGCATGCTCCACTTCGCCAGCGGGACGAAGATCGAGTCGTGCACGCGCAGCTTGACAGGTAGATCGATAACATCGGTCCCGACGCGATGGCGGTAGGCCGATATGCCATCGGCCAATTCGTCGAGCAGCGCATTGTCGGCCGGCCAGGTGAAGCAGGCGGCTTTGAAGTTCGTCGGCAGCCTCACCTGCAAGACGTTGATCGGTTCAGTCGGCGGCCGGAATGCCTGCGGATCTGGACTGCAGAGCGTGATCTGCTGGGGATCGAGAAGATCCCACACGTTGGGATCGGCGTAGCAATGCCTGAGCTTGGCGTCATCGACCCCCGGAATTCGCTTGAGGAAGGTGAGCGGCGGCATGTTCATGATCGACATCACGGGCACGCGTGCTTTCCCGATCTCCGACATCAGCGCCTTGATGGCTGGAACGCGGTACTGCGGCTCTTGCATGGCGAGCGCAACGATATCAAAGTTCGCGGGGACGACCTCTGCCGGCCCGGCCGCACCCAACGAGCCAGCGAGGTCCCGACTGTTGATCTCGACTAAGCCGTTCTGGCCCTTCACGGGCATCCGGACGATAGTGCCAGAGGCATTGATTGCCTCCACCTCGTTCGGCAAGCAGATCAGCGTAACGTCATGGCCGGCGGCCGCGAGCTTGATTCCGAGGAGCGAGCCGTAGGAGGCGCCCAGGATGAGAATTTTCCGTCGCTTCATGGTGTCTCCGTTGATGTTGGATGCGGTTGGGAGCCTGATCATTCGACGGGACGCGGCTCGCTCGCGGGACGGCCTCGCCCAAAGAGCCTGCTCGCCCCGCTCGCGAGCGGACCCCAGAACAGCAGCAGCAGCCCGATAAGCATGATCGTCCCGGATAGGGGCGACTTGAAAAGTACAGTGACGTCGCCGTATGAGCCGACCATCGTCTGTCGGAATGCGTCCTCGGCGCGGTCGCCAAGCACCAATGCGAGCGTCATCGGGGCCAACGGGTAGTCGAGCTTCTTGAAGACGTAGCCTACGATTCCGAAGACCAGCATCACCCACACGTCGAACAGCGAGTTTTCTACGGCGTAGGCGCCAATCGCGCAGAACGCGATGATCATCGGCGCGATGATCGTGAATGGCACCCTGAGTACGGCGGCGAACAGCGGGACTGTCGCCAACACGATGACGAGGCCGACGAGGTTGCCGAGATACATCGAGGCGATCAGGCCCCAGACGAACTCCTTATGTTCGACGAACAGCAGTGGTCCGGGCTGAAGTCCCCAAACCAGAAGACCGCCGAGTAGCACAGCCGCAGTGCCCGAGCCGGGGATGCCGAGCGCGAGCATCGGCAGCAGGGCGGCAGTGCCGGCAGCATGGGCCGCAGTCTCGGGTGCGAGCACCCCCTCGATCTGCCCTTTGCCGAAGCTGTCCTTGTTCTTCGAAAACTGCTTGGCGACATTGTAGCTCATGAACGAGGCGGCAATCGCCCCACCCGGCGTCACGCCAAGCCAACAACCGATGGCGGACGACCGCAAGAGCGTGGCCCAGTATCGCGGCAGGCTGAGCCAGGTCCGCCAAACGGTGGACAACCGGATCCGCGCTTCCTTGCCATGAAAAGCAAGTTTCTGTTCAATCGTCAGCAGGATCTCGCTGATGCCGAACAGTCCAATGACCGCCACGAGGAAGTCCACGCCCTTCAAGAGTTCGACAAACCCGAAAGTCATCCGAAGTTCGCCCGAGACGGTATCCATTCCAATGCCGCCAAACAGCAGACCCACGACCAGCGCGACGATGACCTTGTGTTTTGGTTCTTTGCCTAGCCCAACGAAGGTGCAGAACGTCAGGAAGTAGACCGCGAAGAACTCTGGCGGGCCGAATTTCAATGCGAAGCTGGCGATGCTTGGTGCAAGGAACGTAATCAGGAGTACGGCAACCAGAGAGCCGAAAAAGGAGGCTGTGAACGCCGCGGTCAGGGCCTCTGCCGCTTGACCGTTTTGGGCCATGGGATGTCCGTCGAAGGTCGTTGCGACGGACCAGGCTTCGCCTGGAATATTGAAGAGGATCGATGTTATCGCGCCGCCGAAAAGCGCGCCCCAGTAAATGCACGACAGGAACACGATCGCGGACGTCGGATCCATGCCGAATGTCAGCGGCAACAGAATGGCGACTCCGTTGGGGCCTCCCAATCCTGGCAGCACGCCGACCAAAATGCCTGCCAAGATGCCAATCACCATCAGCGACAGCTTATCGAAAGTCAGCAGGATGGCGAAACCCTGCATGAGTGACTGAAGCGCTTCCATGTTCCCCTCCTTACCGCTCAGAAGCCGAGCCAGGCTTCGATCGGGCCTTTCGGCAACAGCACCCGAAACTGAATCTCAAACATCCAGAAGATCACCGCGGCGAAACCGAGCGAGGTCAGAACGCTCGAGACCAGGCCCAATCGGCCGAGCCAGGTCATGAAGACGAAGATGAGAAGGGCACTGGACGCGTAGAGACCTGCGTACTTGATGCCGACAACGAACAGGATGGTTGGAACCAGCACCTGGAACACGCGCTTGAGCGATTCCGTCTCCACGAACACCTCGCGCGCAGCCGATCTGTCGCGTGCGGCGGTGAACAAGCCCCATGCACTCGCAACCATCAGGATGACGGCGAGGCCGAACGGAAAAAATCCGGGTCTGGGCCCGTCCGAGGCCCAGCCAGCCCCGATACGCCAATTGTCGAGCGCCAGAACGAAGCCGGCTGTCAGCAGCAGCGCAGACGTCACAAGATCGACAGGCCGGACATAAGCAGCGACTTTGCGGGCGGAGTCCGCCTCTGAGGTTTCTTCAGACATGGATCGGGACCTGTGGGGAGTGGGTGTCGCCGGCGAAGCCAGCTAAAAGCGGACGTGAAATGGGGGCTGGCGCTGCCAACCCCGCGCCGTTCGGCTCACTTCTTCAAGAGGAAGCCAGCGGTATCCATCAACTCGCGGTGCTTCTTCTCGTCGGTTTCAAGAAAGGTGACCATGTCCTTGCCGGTCAACAATGCGGGCGTGAGCGCCTGGTTCGAGACGTAATCCTTGTATTCCTTCGTCTCTGCGACCTTCTTGAACAGATCGACGTAGAACTTCACCTGCTCGGGGGTTGATTTTCCGGCGATAAAGATCGCGCGTGGCATGGTGTATTCGATATCCAGCCCCTGAGACCGGCACGTCGGGATATCGCCCCAGGACAGATCTTGCGTAACTTTCGTATTGTATGCCATCGGCTTGTTGTCGAAGACGCAAAGAGCGCGGACTTGCCCGGCTCGCCAGACAGCAACGTTCTCAGAGGGGTTGTTGACGTTGGCGTCAGTATGCCCACCGACAAGTTGCGTCGCGGCCTCGCCGCCGGACTTGTAGGGAATGTAGGCGAACTTCACAGCCGACTTCTGCTCGACGAAGCTCGTCAGGATGTGGTCCTCACGCTTCGATCCCGTGCCACCCATTTTGAGCGGCTTGGCCTTGGCAGTGGCCAGCAATGAAGCCACGGACTTGTCTTCTGACGTGGCGTTGTTCCAGAGCACGAACTGATCGAGCGCGATGATCGCAATAGGCGTCAGATCGCGCCAATCGAAGGGAACGTTGGTCGAGAGCGGCAAGGTGTAGATCGACGACTGCGCTATGATGAACTTGTGACCGTCGGGCTGTGCACTCTTCATGTCGATCAGCCCCTCCGCTCCGCTGGCGCCACCCTTGAGGGTCACCACGACGGGCGAGGTCATCAGCTTGTTCTGCTGGACCGCATTCTGGAGCATGCGCGCCATCTGATCCGACGCACCGCCAGCACCGGCCGGCACCACGATCTCAACTGGCTTCGACGGCTCGAAAGCCATGGCCTGCGGTGCGGCGAGGCAGAGGGTGACGCATGCAAGCGTACGCACAGCTTTGGTAGTCATTGGATGTCCTCTCGTTTGACGTTTTATCCCCAGTCCTGTCGGCCCATATCGAGGGGCGCTGTCGCCCGGCCGCATCGCCTTGAGGCGACGGGAACATAATTATGTATTTTTAAGTTCTCCGCAAGCATTTTATTCGAGCGCGAGATAGTCCTTTGAAATGCCATATAATATGAGCGTTCTTGGCTCGCGGGATCAATTCTGTCAGCTCTTGACCAGAGAATAATTATTGATTATTTAAGAGCAAGAGATACGGACACTGGGTCTGTGATCGTCGCCATCAACTTCGGGAGGAAGAATCGTGACCAATCGTCGCTCGAGAATTGCAGGCCGTCATTTCTTGCAGATCCCTGGGCCTGCGCCCGTGCCGGATCGCATCCTTCGCGCCATGGATGCGGCCGTCATCGACCACCGCGGCCCGGAGTTCCAGGAGCTGTCGCTTAAGATCCAACGCGGCCTCAAGTCGGTGTTCAAGACCGATGGTCCGGTTGTTGTTTTCCCGGCATCCGGGACCGGAGCTTGGGAGGCTGCGCTCGTCAACACGCTGTCACCAGGCGATACGGTTTTGATGTACGAGACCGGGCACTTCGCGACCCTGTGGCGCAACATGGCGGAGCGCCTCGGGATCGTCCCCGAGTTCATCGGTTCTGACTGGCGTACGGGCGCCGAGGCGCATCTGATAGAGGCGCGGTTGCGCGCTGATCCGCAACACTTGATCAAGGCCGTATGCGTCGTCCACAACGAGACATCGACCGGCGCGACCTCGCGGATCGACGAGATTCGAGCGGCGATCGATGCGGCCGCTCACCCCGCACTGCTGCTCGTCGATGTGATCTCTTCGCTCGCCAGCGTCGACTACCGTCACGACGAATGGGGTGTCGACGTGACCGTCGCCGGATCGCAAAAAGGATTGATGCTGCCGCCGGGTCTGTCCTTCAATGCCCTGAGCGCCAAGGCAATCGAGGCGAGCAAGCGGTCGCAGCTGACCAAGGCCTACTGGGCCTGGGACGAGATGCTCGCCGCCAATACGCGGGGGTTCTTTCCCTACACGCCGGCGACAAATCTGCTCTACGGTCTCGACGCGGCGATCGAGTTGCTGCTCGAGGAGGGGCTTGACCACGTCTTTGCCCGCCATGCCCGCCACGGCGAGGCGACGCGTCGCGCCGTTCGGGCCTGGGGTCTCGAGATCCTATGTCGCGATCCGAAGTACTACTCGCCCGTACTCACCGGCATTGTGATGCCGGCCGGGCACAGTGCCGACAAGTTGCGCAAGATCGCACTCGAAACCTTCGATATTTCGCTCGGGACGGGTCTCGGCAAGGTCACTGATAGGGTGTTCCGCATCGGGCATCTCGGCGATATCAATGATCTGACGATGATTGGTGCGCTCGCCGGTGTCCAGATGTCGCTCGAGCTTGCTGGTGTCCCGCGGAGCGGAGACGGCGTGGCCGCGGCGATGGATTACCTCGCAAGGTCGGCCGAGGAGATGCGCCGCGCCGGTGCGCTGCAATCGCAAGCGGCCGCCTGACGCTCATTGCGTTATTTGTGGAGGGTCCAGCGCCTGGCTGGACCCTTCACTCTGGCCTTGCACCTTAGCCAATATCGTATTCGAAGCTGCGGGAATCGTAATGATGCATTATTCTGGTGGTGGCTCTGCAACGGGCCGCGCGACTTTGAGAGGCAAAATTTATGACCCGAGCCAATTCCGTTCTGCCAGTCATTACGCGCCGGACGCTGCACGACGAGGTTGCCGCGCAGCTTCGAGCGCTGATCATAAGTGGCGAACTGCCGCCGGGGCAGAAAGTGCCGGAAGTTCTGCTCTGCGAACGCTTCGGCGTTTCGCGGACACCCATGCGCGAGGCACTCAAGGTGTTGGCCTCGGAGAACTTCGTTCAGCTGTTGCCGAACCGGGGTGCGATCGTGGCCAAGCTGACGCGCCAAGAGATCGACGAACTGTTCCCGGTCATGGGAGCCCTCGAAGGACTCGCTGGCGAACTGGCCTGCCGCAACATGCGGCTAAAGGACCTTGTGCACATCCGAAGATTGCACGAGCAGATGGTGGCATGTTTCGAGAAAGACGACTGGCCGGGATATTCCAAACCCAATCGGGCGATCCACGAGTACATTTTCGAAATGGCCGGCAATGCAACGCTGAGTGCACTGTACCAAACCCTCCTGCTGCGTATTCGCAACGTTCGCTTCGTGGCGAAAAGTTCACCCGAGGGTTGGAAGGCTGCCATTGCGGACCACGTGGAAATGATCCGCGCACTGGAGGCGCGCGATGGTGCGGCGCTCTCGCATACGTTGAAAATGCATCTTCGGCACAAGGCCGACGTGGTGGAAGAGGCGCTGAGAAAGCTCGAGCGTTCGACGGCAGCCTGACTGGAGCCAACGAAAAATTCTTGGGGAAGGCCCCAGTATGAACGACCAACAACTCGTCGGCCGGACGCCGGTCGGCACTGCCAAGCTTGGACGATACACCCGCGATCTCTCGTTCGAACGACGGTTGTCGGGCGCCGTCGAGGGTGAGGTGCGTTTTGACGCCTTCACACGCGGGCGTTTCGCGACCGATGCCTCGATCTACCAGATCATGCCGGCGGGCGTATTGTTCCCCAAGACGGTTGCCGACGTCGAAGCTGCCGTCGTGGTCGCCCGCGAGCATGGTGTTCCGATTACCGCCCGTGGTGCAGGCACGTCCCAGAACGGGCAGACTGTGGGCCACGGCCTCATCATCGACTTCAGCCGCTATCTCAACGGCCTCGTCGACTATCGGCGCGATGAGCGGACCGTCACGGTCGAACCCGGCATGGTGCTGGCATCGCTCAACGCGCGGCTTGCGAAGGATGGCATCTTTTTTCCTGTGGAGCCATCCACATCGAGCCGCTGCACCATCGGAGGCATGACTGGAAACAACTCCAGTGGTGCGCGTTCCTTGCGTTTTGGTATGACGGCGGACAATGTCCTCGGCATCGAAGCCCTCTTCTCCGACGGTTCAGCGTTTGCTTTCGGAGCACCGGATGATCCGGCGGCCGTGAGGGGCGGCGAGCGGGCCGAGACACTCGCGCGTCAACTGGTTTCGCTCGCCGGGCGTCAGGCTGGCGAAATGGCGAAGCGGATCCCGAAGGTGCAGCGGCGCGTCGCCGGCTACGCTCTCGATGCGCTTCTTGGTTCCCGGCCAGCGCTTGCGCGAATTCTCGTCGGTTCAGAAGGTACACTTGCCTTGTCGACGCGAATTACGTTGAAACTATCTGAGCTTCCGCAACACCGCGTGCTGGGCGTCTGCCAGTTTCCAAGCTTCCGAGCCGCGATGGAAACGACGAGGGATATCGTCGAGCTCAACCCCGTCGCCGTCGAACTCGTCGACAATAATGTGCTGACCCTTGGCCGCGACATCGGGATCTTTGTGCGGACGCTCGACGAGATCACGCGTGGAACGCCTGATTGCCTCCTCATAGTGGAGTTCTCTGGTTCGGAGTTGGCGGAATGCGAGCGCAGCCTGCAGCGGCTCGACGAACTGATGGCTGACCACGGCTTCCCTGGTTCGGTCGTGCGTGTCGTTGCTCCCGCGGCACAGAGGAAAGTGTGGGATGTGCGCGAAGCATGCCTGAACATCATGATGTCCATGAAGGGAGACGCCAAGCCGGTTTCCTTCATCGAGGACTGCGCCGTTCCCCTCGAGCATCTGGCCGACTACACGGCGGCAGTCACCGACCTGTTCGCGCGCCACGGCACGCGCGGTACTTGGTATGCGCATGCGTCTGTCGGGTGCCTGCATGTGCGCCCCATCCTGAACATGAAGACGGCTGCGGGCACGGCGACGATGCGCGCGATCGCCGACGAGGTTGCAGAGCTCGTTCTGAGCTTCAAGGGCTCTTTCTCCGGCGAGCACGGCGATGGCATCTCGCGTTCTGAGTACATCGCACCGATGCTCGGACCAGAACTCACAGGCGCGATCGAGACGGTAAAGCAAAGTTTCGATCCGGTCGGCCTCATGAACCCCGGCAAGATCGTCAGGCCCTATGCCATGGATGATCGCACGCTGATGCGGTTTCCCGAAGGCTACCCTGCTGGCGGGCCTGTGCCCGAGCAGCTCGACTGGTCGTCGGCGGGCGGGCTCCGCGCGGCAGTTGAGATGTGCAACAACAACGGGACCTGCCGAAAGCTCACCGGGGGCGGTATGTGCCCGTCGTATCGGGTGACATTGGACGAAACGCACACCACGCGCGGCCGCGCCAACGTGTTGCGCCTCGCTCTCTCGGGTCAGCTTGGCGACGGCGCTTTGACGTCGCCCGAGATGAAGCAGGCGCTCGACCTCTGCGTCGGGTGCAAGGCATGCAAGAGCGAGTGCCCGACTGGCGTCGATATGGCTCGGATCAAGACCGAGTGGCAGGCCCATCACGTCGCTGCACATGGTCTGACGATGAAGGACAGGCTGGTGGCCTACTTGCCACGCTACGCACCTTACGCGTGGCGTTTCCGCCATTTCCTCAACCTGCGCGACAAAATTCCGGGACTTGCCGGCCTCTCCGAACGCCTGCTCGGCCTCAGCCGGTCACGCACACTGCCGGTGTGGCACCGCCCGTGGCAACCGTCGACCCCCATCAGGGAGATGGCGGGAGGCGGCCGCGATCTCGTGCTTTTTGCCGATACGTTCAATCGCTATTTCGAGCCTGCGGTTCTGTTGGCGGCGGAACGCGTGCTGGATGCTGCCGGCTATCGGCTACATTTGGCGGCTGCACCAGGCTCCACGCGACCGCTTTGTTGCGGCCGCACGTTTCTCGCCGGCGGCCTGGTCGAACAGGCGCGCGCCGAGGCGCAGCGCACGGCCGACGCTCTGCTGCCGCTGGTGGCACAAGGGGCCCGCATCGTCGGTCTCGAGCCATCGTGCCTGCTGACCCTCCGCGACGAGTTCGGCTCGCTCATACCGGCTGCCGATGCAAGGCTACTGGAGAAGGCATCATTCATGATCGAAGAGCTGCTCGAGTCCGACCTTGCGGCCGGGCGCGTGACGTTGCCCTTGCGTCGTCTCGATGCACCCGTCGCGCACCTCCACGGCCACTGCCACCAGAAGTCTCTTGGCGCCTTCCCGCCCGTCGCAGCACTTCTGCGGCGCATTCCGGGTCTCGAGGTCAAGGAGATTGAAAGCGCCTGTTGCGGGATGGCTGGTGCATTCGGCTACGATGCAGGAAAGATCGCGGTATCGAAGGCAATGGCCGAGCTCACCCTTCTGCCGGCACTGAGGAAGGCGGGTCCTCAGGATCTCGTGGTGGCTGATGGTACGAGTTGCCGCCATCAGATCGCCGACGGCGTCGGCCGCTCAGCGCTCCATGTCGTCGAGGTCCTTCACGCCGCGTTGGACGCCGAAAGACCCGGCCATAACGTTGGGCCGGTCTGACAACCCTGGTGTGGATCGTCGTGCGACGCGTATGGCCAATGGCGCTCTTCCGGGCCGTTGCCCGCTCGGCTTTGTTAGCCCGATCGCACTGGGTTTGCCTGCGTGACGCCATCCTGGGCTCGCTCAGGGGGCTCTTGGTGGCCGTGGTTCGACCAAACCCCTCGTGCTCTGTTCGGCTTGCCTGACAGGAGGGCCGCCGCCGTCATTTCCTTGGCCGCAAGCAAGGTGTGGCGGAACACGTCACGAACGGCTGTGACTGAATTCGTCCCCCGCGCACGCCGCAAAACGCGAGAAAGTCGTGATTGGTGAACACCCAATCCACTGATGATCCGAAAATCTT
>PEQZ01000030.1 GCA_002928395.1 Hyphomicrobium sp. | reverse complement strand
GGCAGGTCGAACTCGAAAAGGTGCGCGTCGCCGCCGCCGAAATTTCGAAGAACGTCACCGACCTTGGCGAATTGATCTCGAAGCTCGACCAAGCCGTATCGAAAAACACCAACCTGGCCGCCTACGATGAGGAAACACGGCGGCCGACGGCGTCGGGGCAGTCGAATGCAGAGGCGTCGGCGTTGACGTCCGGGTCGCAGTCGGCCGGCAAGACGGAAACAACGACAGTTGCGAAATCCAGCGCGACGCAACCGACAGCACTCACCATACCGGCCACCGAAACGCCTGCGACGGCCGCCACCGCACAACTGAAAGAGAAGCAAGTCGCCGCTCTCTCACCGCCACCGAAGCCCGCGGGCAATGTCGTGGAGCTTGCGCCGGCTACGGCCGGGGGGCTCGCTCTTCGTGACCCGGGCCGGATCAAGCCGGCGCTTCCGTTCGAGCATGCCAAAGCCAAGCTGCCGCTGCCGGCGCAAGGCCGCCGCGTCCTGGCATATGGAGATAAGACGAATTACGGCGCACAATCGAAGGGGTTGGTCCTCGAAACGCGGCAGGGCGCGCAAATCACTTCGCCAGCGGATGGATGGATCGTTTACGCGGGCGAGTTTCGCAGCTACGGGCAACTCTTGATCATCAACGCCGGTGGCGGTTATCATATTCTCTTGGCGGGATTGTCGCAGATCGATGTGCAACCCGGTCAATTCGTCCTGGCGGCCGAACCGGTCGGCACCATGGGCGCGGCTCCCAAGAGTTCGAGTGGTTCGACGACGCAAACGGCCCCGGTGCTCTACGTCGAGTTCCGCAAAGAGGGCAAGCCGATCGATCCCGACCCGTGGTGGGCCGAGGACGCGCGCAAGGTTCAAACTGACGGCCAGCAGAAGGTACAAGGCTAATGCGCAAGACAGATTTCGCGTTCTGGACATTTTTGACGATGACCGGTCTCGCCGCGGCGACCACCGTGTTGAACGTCACCCAGACGCTTTCGGCGACGGGACAGAATTCCGAACTCTACCGGCAACTCGATCTTTTCGGCGACGTGCTCGAGCGCGTCCGCTCCGACTACGTCGAGAAGCCTGACGACACCCAGCTCATCGAGAATGCGATCAACGGCATGCTTGCCGCGCTCGACCCGCACTCCGCCTACTCAGCGCCAAGCACTTCCGTGACATGCAGGTCCAGACCCGCGGCGAGTTCGGCGGCCTCGGCATAGAAGTCACAATGGAGAACGGCGTCGTCAAGGTCGTCGCCCCGATCGACGATACCCCGGCCTACAAGGCAGGCGTGCAGGCCAACGATCTCATAACCCACCTCGACAACGATCAGATCGTCGGGCTCACGCTCGAGCAGGCGGTCGAGAAGATGCGGGGGCCGGTCAACACGCCAATCACGCTCACCATCGTGCGCAAGGGCCGCGACGAGCCGATCGACCTCAAGGTGGTGCGCGATGTGATCCGCATCAACGCCGTCAAGTCGCGCGCGGAAGGTGATGTCGCCTACATAAAAGTGACGACATTCAACGAGCAGACGCACGCCAATCTGGTCAAACAGATCGAGACGCTCAAGAAGCAGATCGGCAAGGACCTCAAGGGTTTCGTGATCGACCTGCGCAACAACCCGGGAGGTTTGCTCGATCAAGCGATCGCCGTCTCCGATGATTTCCTGGACAAGGGTGCGATCGTTCTGACGAAGGGCCGCAACAATGAGGAGACCCAGCGCAGCCAAGCCCGTCCGGGCGATATCACCGACGGCAAGAAAGTCGCCGTTCTGATCAACGGCGGTTCGGCGTCGGCATCCGAAATCGTCGCGGGCGCACTTCAGGATCACAAGCGTGCAACCGTGATCGGCACGCGCTCGTTCGGCAAGGGTTCCGTTCAGACGATTATTCCCCTCGGAGCGAATGGCGCGATTCGTTTGACGACCGCGCGCTACTACACGCCGTCCAACCGCTCGATCCAGGCCAAGGGCATCGACCCGGATGTGATTGTCGAGCAGGAACTGCCCGAGGAGCTGAAGAGCAAGCCCTCCGCTGACCGCACGCGCGGCGAAGCGAGCCTGCGCGGGCACCTGCGCAATCCTGACAAAAAAGACGCCAAGACAAACGACAAGGATGCGAAGGAAAACGAAGCGGCCAAAGACAAAGACGGCAAGGAGCAGTCTGGGTCGTCAGCCTATGTTCCCAAGGAGCCGGAGAAAGATACCCAACTCCAGTATGCACTTCGCTTCGTCCGCGGCCTGCCGACCGAAACCGCATCGCCGGCCCAGCCGTCCCAGGCCTCCGACGGCCAGGAAAAGAAGACCGTGCCGAACTGAACTTCGGCCTCGACCGGTTCTCGTGGCCACACCCTCGATGGGCGCCCCTGTTGGCGCCCATCCTGATTCCAACCCCCACCGTCGGATGTACGGTTAGGCTCGAAAAAAATGAAAATGGCCGAGACAACGCCCCTCCCCTATCGTCCGTGTGTCGGCATCATGGTGCTCAACCGCCAGGGGCTGGTCTGGATCGGCCGCCGCGCGGATGGGCCGACCGACGCCGAGGGCCGCGGCACCTGGTGGCAGATGCCGCAAGGCGGGATCGACGAGGCCGAGGATCCGCGCGCAGCCGCCAAACGCGAACTGATCGAAGAAACCGGCATGACCACCGTCGAGATCATTGCCGAGAGCACGGACTGGCACTTCTACGACCTGCCACCGGATCTGGTCGGCAAAGCTTGGGGCGGGCGCTACCGCGGCCAGCGCCAGAAGTGGTTTGCCGTCCGCTTCCTTGGGCATGACAGCGAGATCAACATCACGCCGCAGCCGCCACACCAGATCGAGTTCGACGCCTGGACCTGGGCGTCGCTCTCTGACGTGTTGAGCCTGATCGTGCCGTTCAAGAGGAATGTTTACGACGCGGTGTTTGAGGAATTCGCCCCACTCGCCAAACCTGAAAAACAAAAATAAAACGACGTCCATTTCAGGACAAATCCTTGTTAACCGTTGAACTGTCACAATATTTCTATGAGAATCATGTTTAGTTGTGGTTCAGACCTGTCTTCAGCTGGAAGTTTTGGCAGCGTCCCGCAACACGAGACTGCGATACGATCGAACCATGCAACCCTTCACTCCGAGTGCCATAGCCGATCCCATCGTGCTGCCCTACCGGCCGTGCGTCGGCATCATGCTGCTCAATCGCGCCGGTCGTGTCTGGGTCGGTCGGCGGCGTCCGAAATGGATTGGTGATCGGTCCGCCTATATCTGGCAGATGCCGCAGGGCGGCATCGAGAAGGGCGAGCAACCGCGCGCCGCGGCCGTGCGCGAGGTGGCCGAAGAGACCGGCGCGCGTGACGTCGCCGTCATCGGCGAAGTTCCGCGCTGGCTGTCCTATGACCTTCCACCGGAACTGATCGGCGTCGCGCTGAAGGGCCGTTATCGCGGCCAGCGCCAGCGCTGGTTCGCCATGCGCTTTCTCGGCTCCGATGCCGACATCGACATCAGCGGTGGGCGCGGCCACAAGGCCGAATTCGACGACTGGCGATGGGCCCGGATTGATGAGCTGCCGGCCCTCGCGATCTCGTTCAAGAAGCACGTGTACGAGGCGGTGGCCGCGGAGTTCGGCGAACTCGCTTGAGACGAGCAGGTTCGGCGCGATAGAGTAACCACTCCGATTTCAAGCTGCCTTGCCGCCCTGCAGAAGCTTCAGCTGCATGACGGCGTCGTAAGCCATGCGGCGATCTTCGTCGTGCTTGGCATCCTTGAACGCCAACTCGGCCATCTCGATCTCGGCGGCGAGCCGCGCGCCGGTCAACTCGGCGACGTCCGTCGCATCCTTCGCCAGCACCGTCAGCACGTCGGGCTGCACATCGGCGAAGCCGCTTTTCAGGAACACGCGCTTGGTCACACCCTGAACCATCACGTCGACCGTACCCGGCCGCAGGTTGGCAATCACGGGAGAATGACCGGCGAGCACGGTGAAATCCCCATCCGAGCCCGGCAATCTCACCTGATCGGCATCGACCGACATCACGATGCGCTCCGGAGAGACGAGTTCGAACTTGAAAGTGCCAGCCATGGGATCCTCGTTCTCGTCTCATCGGGTGCGCCGGTGTCGGTGACCGTACGGCGCGACGCATTCTCAGCTCAACGCATCATCGCCGGACTTGGCGCGGACATCTTCCACGCTTTGCAGCTTGGTTCCGCAGAACGGGCAGAAAAACAGCGGGTGGTCGACCATGCCCGGCTCATCTTCCTCGAGGTCCACCAGACCAACCGACATATACAGAATGCCGTCTTCCGACACCGTGATGAGCGGCTCGAATTCCTCGCCGCTCATGGCATCCTTGAGTTCAGCGCAGCAGCTCCCGAACACCGTCTCGGTTGATTTCGCCCCGCCGGCTGCTTCGTCTGACATCCTCGCCTCCCGTTGTTGGTTCCGCTGGCTCTCTGCCGGAGCACATGCGGCGATACGCGGTTCGCTCGATCAGGCAGCTTCGGCCAGCTTCTCAGCCTTCGCCATCGCTTCTTCGATCGTACCGACCATGTAAAACGCCTGCTCGGGCAGGTGATCGTAATCGCCGTCACAGAGGCCCTTGAAGCCCTTGATGGTGTCGGCGAGCAAAACGAGCTTGCCCGGGGCGCCGGTGAACACTTCGGCGACGAAGAACGGCTGTGACATGAAGCGCTCGATCTTCCGGGCCCGTGCCACCGTCATCTTGTCGTCTTCGCTGAGTTCGTCCATGCCGAGAATGGCGATGATGTCCTGTAGCGACTTGTACTTCTGCAGGATTGATTGGACCTTACGGGCGACCCCGTAATGCTCCTCGCCGACGACGCGCGGATCGAGCATGCGCGAGGTGCTGTCGAGGGGGTCGACCGCCGGATAGATTCCCTTCTCGGCGATCGCGCGCGACAGAACCGTGGTCGCGTCCAAGTGGGCGAACGAGGCGGCCGGCGCCGGGTCGGTCAAGTCGTCGGCTGGAACGTAGATCGCCTGCACCGAGGTGATCGAGCCCTTCTGCGTCGTGGTAATGCGCTCCTGCAGCGCGCCCATGTCGGTGGCGAGCGTCGGCTGGTAGCCCACGGCCGAGGGAATTCGGCCGAGCAGTGCCGACACTTCGGAGCCAGCCTGGGTGAAGCGGAAGATGTTGTCGACGAAGAACAGCACGTCCTGGCCCTTGTCGCGGAAGTCCTCGGCGACGGTGAGACCCGAGAGCGCGACGCGCATGCGGGCGCCCGGCGGCTCGTTCATCTGGCCATAGACGAGCGCGCACTTCGAACCCTTGGTCGAGCCGTTGTTCTTCTTCGGGTCGATGTTGACGTTCGATTCGATCATCTCGTGATAAAGATCGTTGCCCTCACGCGTGCGTTCGCCGACACCGGCAAACACCGAATAGCCGCCGTGCGCCTTGGCGACGTTGTTGATGAGCTCCATGATCAGCACGGTCTTGCCGACGCCGGCCCCGCCGAACAGGCCGATCTTGCCGCCCTTCGCATAAGGTGCCAGCAGGTCCACGACCTTGATGCCGGTGACCAGGATCTGGGCCTCCGTCGCCTGCTCGGAGAACGCTGGCGCCGGCTGATGGATGGCGCGGCGCGACTTGGTCGGCACCGGGCCGGCTTCGTCCACCGGCTCACCGATGACGTTCATGATGCGGCCGAGCGTTTCGTCTCCAACCGGCACTGTGATCGGCGCTCCGGTGTCGGTCACGTCCTGGCCGCGTACCAGGCCCTCGGTCGAGTCCATGGCAATGGTGCGGACCGAATTCTCGCCCAAGTGCTGCGCCACTTCGAGCACCAGCCGCTGGCCCTGGTTCTTGGTCTCGAGCGCGTTGAGGATCTCGGGCAATCCGCCGGAGAATTCCACGTCGACCACGGCGCCCATCACCTGGCGGATCTTACCAACCTTGTTCGTCATAGCCTGTGTCCTCGTTCTCAGATGAGATCAGAGCGCTTCGGCGCCCGAGATGATTTCGATGAGTTCCTTGGTGATCTGCGCCTGGCGCTGACGATTGTACTTGATCGTCAGCTTGTTGATCATGTCACCAGCGTTTCGCGTCGCGTTGTCCATGGCGCTCATGCGAGCGCCCTGCTCGGAGGCTGCGTTTTCGAGTAGCCCGCGGAAGATCTGGGTCGAAATGTTGCGATCGAGCAGGAAGTTCAGCACTTCCTCCTCGCTCGGCTCGTAGTCGTAGTCGGCGGTTGGCCCGGCCGCGGCCTTGCCATCGGCTGGCTTGGCTTCGGGCACGCGCGCCGGGATCAACTGCAGCGCCGTGGGCTTCTGCGCGATCACTGACTTGAACTCGGCGAAATACATGGTGGCGACGTCGAACTCGCCCTTCTCGAACATGGCGAGCACCTTGCCCGACACGTCCTCGGCGTGGGTGGCGTTGACCTGCTTGACGCCGCGCAACTCGATCCGCTCGACGATCTGCTTGCCGAAGTCGCGGCGCAGGTTGTCGGCGCCCTTGCGGCCGACGGTCATGATCTTGACCTTCTTGCCGGCCGCCATCAGCCGGTTGGCGTCGGCGCGGGCGAGCTTGGCGATGTTGCCGTTGAAGCCGCCGCAGAGGCCGCGCTCGGCGGTCATGACGATCAGCAGATGCACGTCGTCCTTGCCGGTGCCGACCAGCAGCGGAGATGCGCCGTCACGGTTGGTGACCCGGCCGGCGACGTTGGCCAGCACCTGGTCCATGCGTTGCGCATAGGGGCGCGCGGCGGTCGCAGCTTCCTGGGCGCGGCGCAGCTTGGCGGCCGCCACCAGCTGCATCGCCTTGGTGATCTTCCGCGTCGCCTTGACCGAGGCGATGCGGTTTCTCATGTCCTTCAAGCTCGCCATGGGGCATTCTCCTTAGTGCGAGCTTGGATCAGGCCGTGAAAGCTTTGCCGAACTTGTCGAGATGCCCGACCAGTCTCTTCTCGGCATCCGGCGACAGGGCCTTCTCACTGCGGATCGATTCGAGGATCGATTTCTCATCGCGCAGGCCGCGCAGCAGCTCGGCCTCGAACCGGCCGACAGCCGACACCGGCAGCGGATCGAGGTACCCGCGTGTGCCCGCGAAGATCACGCAAACCTGCTCTTCCATTTTGAGCGGCGAGAACTGCGGCTGCTTCAAGAGTTCCGTCAGGCGTGCGCCACGAGCGAGCATCTTCTGCGTCGCGGCGTCGAGGTCGGAGCCGAACTGCGCGAACGCCGCCATCTCGCGATACTGCGCCAGCTCGCCCTTGATCTTGCCGGCGACCTGCTTCATCGCCTTGGTCTGGGCCGACGAGCCGACGCGCGACACCGACAGACCGACGTTCACGGCCGGGCGGATGCCCTGGTAGAACAGATCCGTCTCGAGGAAGATCTGGCCGTCGGTGATCGAGATCACGTTGGTCGGAATATAGGCCGACACGTCGTTGGCCTGCGTCTCGATGACCGGCAGCGCCGTCAGCGACCCTTTGCCGGCGGCATCGCCCAGCTTGGCGGCGCGCTCGAGCAGGCGCGAGTGGAGATAGAACACGTCGCCAGGATAGGCTTCGCGACCCGGCGGGCGGCGCAGCAGAAGCGACATCTGACGATAGGCGACGGCCTGCTTGGAGAGATCGTCATAGGCGATCACGGCGTGCATGCCGTTGTCGCGGAAGTACTCGCCCATGGTGCAGCCGGTGAACGGCGCGAGGTACTGCATGGGCGCCGGATCGGATGCCGTGGCGGCGACGATGATCGAGTATTCGAGCGCGCCGCGCTCTTCGAGCACCTTCACGAACTGCGCGACCGTCGAGCGCTTCTGGCCGATGGCGACATAGACGCAATAGAGCTTCTGGCCCTCGTCCGTGCCGGTGTTGATCGACTTCTGGTTGAGAATGGTATCGAGAATGACGGCCGTCTTGCCGGTTTGACGGTCGCCGATCACGAGTTCGCGCTGTCCGCGGCCGATCGGGATCAGCGCATCGATGGCCTTGAGGCCGGTCGCCATCGGCTCGTGCACGGACTTGCGTGGCAGAATGCCCGGCGCCTTGACGTCGACGCGCATCTTTTTATCAGACTTGATCGGACCCTTGCCGTCGATCGGGTTGCCGAGACCGTCGACCACGCGGCCGAGCAGGCCCTTGCCGACCGGCACTTCGACGATGGCCTTGGTCCGCTTGACCGTCTGGCCTTCCTTGATGCTCCGGTCGTCGCCGAAGATCACGACGCCGACGTTATCGGCTTCGAGGTTCAGCGCCATGCCCTTGGTGCCATCCTGGAACTCGACCATCTCGCCGGCCTGCACGTTGTCGAGGCCGTAGACGCGGGCGATACCGTCGCCCACCGACAGCACCTGGCCTATTTCGGAGACCTGTGCCTCCTTGCCGAAATTCTTGATCTGATCCTTGAGGATCGCGGAGATCTCTGCGGCGCGAATTTCCATGAGATTGACCTCTTCCCTGGTCGATTTCGTCTGATGTCTCGACGGCCTCGATCCCATTGCGGGGCCGAGGCACGTTCCTGTTCATGCGATGGCCGCCCCGCAATCGCAGGGCAGCGGCGATCAATCCTTCAAGGCGACCCGGAGGCCGGCGAGTTTGGTGCGAAGTGAGCTATCGATCATGCGGCTGCCAAGCTTGACGATGAGGCCGCCGAGAATGCCGGGGTCGACCCGCGATGCCAGCTGCACGTCCTTGCCGACCGCGGCCTTGAGCGTCGCTCTGAGCTCGGCGGTCTGTTCCTCGTTGAGCGCCGAAGCGCTCGTCACTTCGGCCTGCACCTCTCCGCGCTGCCGGGCCGCCAGCGTTCGAAACGCCTTGATCATGTCGCCAATGGCGAACAGGCGGCCGTTCTTGGAGATGAACTGCAGGAAATTGCCCGTCGTCGGCTTGATCCCGGTCTTGGCGATCAGCGCCGCCAGCGCCTTGCCCTGGTCGATGCGCGAGATCACCGGGCTGCGCACGAGCGCCCTGAGGTCATCGCTCTCATCGATCATCGCCTGGAAAGACGTGAGGTCCTTCTCGACCTCGGAAAGCATTTTCTGCTCGTTTGCGAGATCGAACAGCGCCGACGCATAGCGCCCGGCCATGCCCTCGGTAATGGGATCGTCTGTTGCCACGTCGAACGCTCTCGTGCGCCGTTCTCTGGCGCTCTGGTTGCCTTGGACAGCCCACGGTCGGGTCTGCCAGCGTGGAGGAAGATTGGCGTCTCAGAACAGAACCGTCGCGAGAACTGCCCCGCCCGCAGTCCGCTCTTAGAAGCCGAGTGGTCACTAGCATGGGTCTCTGAGGCCTTCAACCATAGGCAACCGGCCGGATTGCCGCATTTGACCCGCAGTGCATCCCTCTTTCGACCAACGCTGGACGGTCGGGCGCCCGATCGCACGGCTTTCGCGCTTGGAAGCCCCGAATATGAACGGCGGCTGCAGGCCGCATTCAGAGTGCGTTCAAAGGCTTGCGCCTAAAAATCCCGTCATCGAGCGGCCGGAGGGGTTCTGGCACCGCTATCACGATGCACCACCAACCGGGCCAGGGGGCCACACGCCATGACCATCCGTTCCCAGCTTCTGAATGCCGCTGTGGCCACAGCCGTCGCAGCTGGAACCCTCGTTCCGCTCGCGACATCGGCCCACGCTGGCCAGCGCGACTGGAACGGCCACAACGGGTACAACAGGCGGCACCATGAGAGCTACGACGACCGCCGCTTCGATACCCACCGCTACGGCGGCCCGCATCACGAGCGCCACGTCTACCGCAAGAAGAAGCGGAACAATGTCGGCCCGGCCATCGCGATCGGCTTGGGTGCGCTGGTCCTCGGCATCATCGCGTCGGAATCAGGCCGCAAGCAGCGCTATTCCGACGACGACTGAGCCGCTCAAAGGCTCGATCCCAATACCGATTTCCCGGGCCGAGCGCGTCCCCCCGCCGAAGCCCGCCCAGGCCGGATCTCGAACCCCTCGAGATCCGGCCTCTTGAGTTCGGCCCGCCTCACAAAAAGCTGTACGGGTCGACGTCGAGGCTGATCCGGATATCGCTCGGCAGCTTCGGCAGTCCCGCGTTCCAGGCCCTGAGATAGGCCTGGATGTCGATCTCGCGCGGGGCCTTGACCAGCAGCCGCCAGCGGTGACGCCCGCGCACCACGGCAATCGGCGCCTCGGCCGGACCCAGCACCTCGATCAGGTCCGAAGGTGGCGCGCGGTGGGCGATGTCGCGGGCAACGATTGCCGCCGTCTCCTTGTCGCGGGACGACACCACGATGGCCGCCAGCCGACCGTAAGGCGGCAACATGCCCCGCTGCCGCGTCTCGATCTCGCGGGAGAGAAACGCCTCGCGGTCACCCGCAATGATCGCGGCCATCACCGGGTTCTCGGGCATATGCGTCTGGATGAATCCGCGGCCTCGGGCAAAGCTGCGCCCGGCCCGGCCCGTCACCTGATGCAAGAGCTGGAACGTCCGCTCGCCGGCCCGTGGATCGGCGCCTTGCGCGAGGCCTAAGTCGCCATCGACGATGCCGACGGTTGCGAGATCCGGGAAATGGTGCCCTTTGGCCACGATCTGGGTGCCGATGATGATGTGGGCTTCACCCGTCTCGATGCGTTTGATGACCGCGCGCATTTCCTCGAGCCCGGGAATCAAATCCGACGACAACAGCTCGACCTTGGCCTCGGGAAACCGCTCGGCCACCTCCTCCGCCACCCGTTCGACACCCGGCCCGCAGGCCACCAGCGATCCGGGCTCGAGGCACTTCGGGCACTTCTCCGGCATGTGGAGTGAAAATCCGCAGTGGTGGCAATGCAGCCGGTTGCGGAACCGGTGCTCGACCAGCCAGGCCGTGCATTGCGGGCAGTCGATACGGTGGCCGCAGGTCCGGCACAGCGTCAGCGGCGCGTATCCCCGCCGGTTGAGAAACAGCAGCGACTGCTGGCCCTTGGCCATGGTCTCGGTCACGGCCTCGACCAGCATCGGCGCCAGCCAGCGGCCCTTGTCGGGCTGATCCTTCCGCAGATCGATAGCCGTGATCTCGGGCAGTTCGGTGCCGAGGAACCGCCCAGGGAGAATAAGATGCCGATAGCGTCCGGTGCGGGCGTTGACATGGCTCTCGATCGACGGCGTGGCCGACGCCAGCAGCACCGGAAACTTGCCCAGGCTGCCGCGCACCACGGCCATGTCGCGCGCCTGATAGTGGACGCGGTCGTCCTGCTTGAAGCCGGCGTCGTGCTCCTCGTCGACCACGATCAGGCCGAGGTTCTGGTAGGGGAGAAAAAGCGCGCTCCTGGCGCCGACGACCACGCGTGCCTCGCCTGTTGCGACGGCCCGCCAGATCCGACCGCGCTCGGGGCCCGCGAGTGCGGAATGCCATTCCACCGGCTGGCATCCGAACCGCGCCTCGAACCGGCCCATGAACTGCGAGGTCAGCGCAATCTCGGGCAGCATGATCAGCGCTTGCTGGCCGCGCTCCAATGCCCGCGCCACCGCCTCGTAATAAACCTCCGTCTTGCCGGAGCCCGTCACGCCATCGAGCAACGACACCGAGTACGACCCCGCATCGACGGCCGAGCGGAGGGCGTGCACCGCCCGCTCCTGGTCGGGCGTGAACTCGCTCACCCGGTGGCCGGGGTTTGGCCGCAGGCATTTTTTCTCCGGGATCGCGACCTCGGCCAGATTGCCGGCCGCGATCAGCCCGTCGATCACGCCGGACGTGCAGCCGGCCGCGTGGGCCAGCCCCGACTTGGCCCGGATCAGCCGATCGCGGGCAATCTCGATCGCGCGGGCGCGGGCCGGCGTCATCCGCGGTGGTATCGGTGCACCCGGCACCAGCGTCACGCCGTAGCGCGGCTTCTGCGGCTCGAACACGGCCTGCGCGCTCATCATCATGCGCACCACCATGCCCAGCGGCGCGAGGGTGTATCTGGCGATCCACTCGGCGAAGCGGAGTGAAATCACTGGCAATGGCGGCGCGTCGAGCCGGGTCGAGACAGACTTGAGCTTGCGGGGGGCGGCCTTCCGCTTGCGTGGAGTTGTAACGTCTCCCGATTCGGGTGTCGCAATCGGCTCGCCGACCGCGTGATCCCAGACGACGCCGATCCGGCTCTGCGGGCCGAACGGCACCAGAACGAACATGCCCGCTTCCAGCGAGAGCCCCTCAGGCACGGCGTAATCATAGGTCTGGTCGAGCGCGACCGGCAGCAGCACGGATACCGTTGGCGGCCCCGCCCCACCGGGCTCGTTGTCCAATTGATCGAGAAGGCTATCCAAAACCACCGCCGCCGGATTAGAACCTTGCCTCCAATGAACTCAGGCTTAGCCTAGGGGCAACCCTGGTGCGAGCCTGAGGCAAACATCCGCCCGGCCTGTCCCGCACCAGCGCCGGGGCAACAACCGCGGCGCGCGGAGGAATGACGCCCTATGAAGTTCTTCGTCGACACGGCCGAGTTGAGCGATATCAAGGAACTGGCCTCCTTTGGCCTGCTCGACGGCGTGACCACCAACCCGTCGCTGATCGCCAAGTCGGGTCGCGATTTCAAGACCACCATTGCCGAGATCTGTGCGGTTGTCCCCGGTCCCGTCTCGGCCGAGGTCGCGGCGACCGACTACCAGACCATGATGCGCGAGGCCGAAGTACTGCGCAAAATCGCCAAGAACGTGACCATCAAAGTCCCGCTCACGCTCGACGGCCTCAAGGCTTGCAAGGCGCTGAGCGGCGACGGCACCATGGTCAACGTCACGCTCTGCTTTTCGGCCAATCAGGCGCTGCTGGCGGCCAAGGCCGGCGCGACATTCGTATCGCCGTTCATCGGCCGGCTCGACGACATCGGCCTCGACGGGATGGAGCTGATCCGCGAGATCCGCACGATCTACGACAACTACCCCGATTTCGATACCGACATCCTCGCCGCCTCGATCCGCACCGTGAACCATGTCAAGGACGCGGCCCTGATCGGTGCCGACGTGGTGACCGTGCCTCCTGCGATCCTGAAAGCGCTGGTCAAGCACCCGCTGACCGACTCGGGCCTCGCCACCTTCGTCGCCGACTGGAAGAAGACCGGGCAATCGATTATTTAAGGGCATCTGAGCGGCCGCGTTCGGTCGCGGCGGGCGAACCGAAGCTGATGTATCACGTCCTGTGTCAACGTATTGTTAACCGATGAGCGCCAACGCTTGTGCAATGCCGCGACCGAACCTTGAAAACCATGTGACCACGGCGCTCGCCGAGACCGGCGGCGGGCTCCCGCTCAGCCACGACCTCGATGGTGCCGTCGCTGCGTGGCTGTCGCACCTCGCCCACGAGCGCGGCTATGCCGGGCCGACCGTCGTCGCCTATGGGCGTGACCTCCGCCAGTTCCTCGGCTTCCTCGGCAAGCACCTCGGCCACGCCCCCTGCCTCGGCGATCTCGGCCGGCTGGACGCCAAGACCGTGCGCGCCTTCCTCGCCAGCCGCCGCCGCGCCGGCACCCAGTCCCGTTCGCTGGCCCGCACGCTATCGGCGCTCCGCACCTTCTTCCGCTGGCTCGAAGCCGAGGACACGCTCGAGAATCGCGCCGTGTTGCAAGTGGCGCTGCCCAAGGTACCGCATTCCGTGCCGAAACCCTTGAATACCGAAAAGGCGCTTGCAGTCGTCACGCCCGGCATGGAGGCCGAGCTCGATTGGGTGGCCGCCCGCGACATTGCCGTGCTGCTGCTGCTCTACGGTTGCGGCTTGCGAATATCCGAAGCGCTCGGCATCCTCGTGCGTGATGCGCCCCTCCCCGGACGCGACACGCTGCGTATCGTGGGCAAAGGCGGCAAGGAGCGGATGGTGCCGGTGCTGCCGGTCACCCAAGCCTCTGTCGCCCGCTACATGGCGCTGTGCCCCTATCCGCAGTCGCCGGACGACCCGCTGTTTCTCGGCGCCAAGGGCGGGCCTTTGTCGCCGCGCCTGATCCAGCTTGCGATGGAGCGGATGCGCGACGAACTCGCGCTTCCTGCAACCGCCACCCCGCACGCGCTCAGGCACTCGTTTGCGACGCACTTGTTGTCGGCGGGCGCTGATTTGCGCCAGATCCAGGAGCTGCTGGGCCACGCGTCGCTGTCGACCACCCAGGTCTACACCGAAGTGGACCGCGACCGGCTGTTGGCCGTCTATGATGCGGCGCACCCCCGCGCTTGAGCCGCAACGCGCGCAAAATCGAAACAGCCTTCAACCATTTTTAAGCCAACGATCCAGGCTAGGCTCCCCGAACGCTCGAACTCGGGCATAATTCTGACGTGGGCAATCGAGCCAAGAATGAGTGGCACAATGGGTCAAATCACCGGAACGAGTCGCAAGTTTGCTTTGACCGGTTTTTTAGCGTCCTCGCTTGTGCTCCTCGTCGCGACGAACCAAGCCCTGGCCGCCAAACCGGCGAAAAAGTCGACTGAGCCCCACCACCAGTGTCGTGGCATCGACATGATGCACGAACTCGCGGTCAAGGAACCCGAGACCCACACCCAGATCCTGGCCGACGCCGCCAAGGTCGAGAATGCCGGCGCCATTCTTTGGAAGATCGAGAAGCCCGGCGTTCCAGCCTCGCATCTGCTGGGCACGATGCATGTCTCCGACACGCGCATCACGACTCTCTCCCCGACGACGCTCGCCGTGCTCGACAAGTCAAAGATCGTCATGCTCGAAGTGGCCGACCTGTCGCAGCAGGCGACCATGGCCGCCATTGGTCGCGCAGCCAATCTCCTCATGTTCTCCGACGGCCGTCGTCTGGACAAAATGCTGTCGCCAGAGGACTACGCGACCGTCAAGGCGACGGTCCAGAAGGCAGGGCTTCCGGGTGAATTCGCCGCCGCGTTCCGGCCGTGGATCGTTTCCACGCTGCTGGCGGTCTCCGAGTGCGAGCGAAAAAACGCCGCGAGCGGTCATGCGGTACTCGACAGCAAAATCGGCCAGGAGGCCAAGGCGCGGAAGATCCCTGTCGCAGGCCTCGAGACAGTGGAAAGCCAACTGGCGTCGATGGCCGCGGTATCGGACGACGAGCAAGTGCAAATGCTGAAGGCTGCGCTCAAGTTCGCTCATCGCAGTGATGACATGCTCGAAACGCTCACCCAGATGTACATGAAGCGGCAGATGGGCGCGGCCATGCCGTTCAACCTGGCGCTTGCAGCCAAGGCCGGCGTGAAGCCGGAAGCGTTCTCCGGCTTCCAGAGCGAGCTGCTGCACAAGCGGAACCACAAGATGCGCGAAGGCGCGCGGCGGCACATAGACAATGGTGGCGCATTGATCGCCGTGGGCGCGCTCCATCTTCAGGGTCCGACCGGGCTCGTCAAACTGTTCCGCGACGCTGGCTACACGGTCACGCCCGTCGAATGAACTCGCCCGTGCCATATCAAAATCGCTGGGCGACCGCGGTTCCGATCGCGGCTGCCATGGCCGTCAGCACCGATCCCCACGCTATATCGACCAAAGCCATGCGCCAAGGAAAACCCTTCATCACCGCGAGGTTGGTCAAGTCGTAGGTCGCATAGGCGAAGAAGCCGAACATCAACCCGAGCCACGCGGCCCGCAAAACGCCGCCCGACGTCAGTGCCGGCTGCACGGCAAAGATCACGACGCCGACCGCAAACACCAAATAGAACGCGACACCCGGCGGCCAGTTGATCGGATCGGCCATCAACGCGCCGAGTTCGCTGCGGTAAAAGTCCTTCGCCACCACCCCGAGCCATACGAGGTCGATCGCCACGAAGGCAATCAAAGTCGCGATGTAGGCGATGGCGGCCTGCATGGGATCCTCCGAACGAGTTACCCTTCGATACGTGGCGCGCTAGCTGCTCGACCTGCCACCCGCCTCACATATGCACCGCGCGCTTGTCGACAGCCATGGCCGCTTCCTTGACCGCCTCGGTGAGCGTCGGGTGCGCGTGGCAGGTGCGGGCCAGATCCTCGGCCGAGCCGCCGAACTCCATGATCACCGCCGCCTCGCCGATCAATTCGCCGGCGTGCGCGCCGATGATGTGCACGCCGAGGATGCGGTCCGTCGCGGCGTCCGCCAGCACCTTCACGAAGCCGTCCGTCGTCTTGTTGACCTTGGCGCGGCCATTGGCCGTGAACGGGAATTTGCCCGTATTGTAGGCGATGCCTTCGGCCTTCAATTCCTCCTCGGACTTGCCGACGGAGGCCACCTCCGGGAACGTATAGATGACGTTGGGGATCACACCGTAGTTCACGTGACCGGCCTGACCGGCCAGGATCTCGGCCACCGCCACGCCCTCGTCCTCGGCCTTGTGGGCGAGCATAGGGCCTGCGATCACGTCGCCGATGGCATAGACGCCCGGCACGTTGGTCTGGAAATGCGTGTCCACCACGATGCGCTTGCGGTTGTCGAGCGTGACGCCCGCCTCCTGGAGCCCGAGTCCGTCCGTGTAGGGGACGCGCCCAATCGCGACCAGCACGATGTCGGCGAAGTGGCTCTCGGCCGCCCCGCCCGCGGCCGGCTCGACCGTCACCGCGCAGCCGCTCGCGTCCTTCTTCACCGCCGTCACCTTCGAAGCGAGCTTGAACGTGACGCCCTGCTTCTGCAGGATTTTCTGGAACTGACGCGCCACGTCGCCATCCATGCCGGGAAGGATGCGATCGAGATATTCGACCACCAACACCTCAGAGCCGAGGCGCCGCCACACCGAGCCGAGCTCGAGCCCGATGACGCCCGCGCCCACCACGATCAACTTCTTCGGCACCACCGGCAGTTCCAGCGCCCCCGTCGAGGACACCACGCGCTTCTCGTCGATCTCGATGCCCGGCAGCCTTGCGACGTCCGATCCCGTTGCGATCACGATCGCCTTGGTGTCGAGCACCTTCTTCTCGCCATTGATGAAGGTGACTTCGACTTTGCCCGAACCTGCGACCCGGCCGGTCCCGTGGTATGGCTCGATCTTGTTCTTCTTCAACAGGAACGCGACGCCGTCGACGTTGCCCTTCACGCCCTCGTCCTTGAAGGCCAGCATTTGCTTCAGGTCGAGCTTCGGCTTGACCTCGATGCCCATGCCGGCGAAGCCGTGGCCGGCTTCCTCGTAAAGCTCGCTGGCGTGGAGTAGCGCCTTAGACGGAATACAGCCGACGTTGAGGCAGGTGCCGCCATGGGTCGCCCGCTTCTCGACCACCGCCACCTTGAGGCCGAGCTGGGCCGCGCGGATGGCGCACACATAGCCACCTGGGCCGGTGCCAATGACAATGAGATCGTAGGACATGAGCGTTGTTCCCAATTCTGGCAGCGTGGGTGGACGTCGCTGCCGGCTTGCCATGAAAATCCCTTGTCGAATAGCACGACTATGGGTGGTCGGCGACGATCTCGCCGTGTTGGCATGGCCGCCCGCATCGCCCCGCCGACCGATGTCGTCATAGGCCTTGTGGAGTTCGTCCTCGGCCGGACGGCCCGGTGCCGAGGCCGAGCCAACTTGTGAGGTCCGTGCCCGAAGCCGTCGCCGCGGCCTGCAACAGCTGTAAGGTCACAACCGGTAGCGCAAGTCCGACGACAATGCCTCCGAGGAACAGGGTCCACTCGTCGAGCCCGCCGGTTTGCGCCAGCAGTGCGCGCGCGCCCGCCATGAACACCAAGTGCATCAGATAGATGGCAAGTGAGGCTTCGCCCAAAGCCCGAAGTATCCGAAGGGTTGGGGTAGTCGGGGCCGGCAACGATCGCGCCACCGTCACGATCAAGGCGGAGCCCAGGAGCGCTGCCGGCAGGATGCCGAGCGATGAGCCTGTGGTTGTTTGCAGCGTGACGGCGAAGATCCATGCGACCGCCAGCGGCGCCACCAACTTCTGCGACGCATCGACGACCGGCGCCGATCCGAGCAGCCGCGGCAAAAAACGCATTCCGGCGCCATAACAGATGAGGTTCTCGAGAAAGAACGCGATGATCGCATAGCGCTCCGGTGCTTGCCGCATGACGATGGAGCCGATCACGGCCAAAGCCATGAAACCTGTCTGAAGTGAAACGGAGGCGTGCCGGCCAGCAGCGAACCAGAACACGCGGACCAGCAGCAGGTGATAAAGGAACCACATATGCTCGACGGGCTCGGTCAAAATACGAGTGATCGCGTCCCATCCGACGGCGTGGTTGATCGCACCCGGTAACGAGACCTTGAGTGTGATCCATGTCACGGACCAGATCAGATACGGCGCGAGCACACCCGTGAACGTACTGCGGGCAAATCGTTGCAGGTCATGCCCGCGTCCGAGGCTCGCAGCAAACCCAGCCAGCAGGAAAAATAGCGGCATGTGGAACGAGTAGATGGCGGCGTCGAGGGCCCTCATCGCGTCATTCCACACGAGACCGTGAGTCCGGCCGATAGCCTGGTTCGCGTGGCCAATCACCACGAGGATGATACCGAGGCCCTTGGCATAGTCGAGCCATGCCAAACGCTGATGCGTACGGATAAATTGACTATCGTTCAGATTGGACTGGAACACTGCGGAACAACCCTGGCGCGCCGATCACGCACCAAGGCATCTGCAAATTCCCTGCCGCCACTACAGTTCCAGAATGAACCGCTGCGGATCCTCGAGGCATTCCTTGATACGGACAAGGAACGTAACGGCTTCCTTGCCGTCGACGATGCGGTGATCGTAGCTGAGTGCGAGATACATCATCGGACGCGCGACGATCTGGCCGTTGCGGACCACTGCGCGCTCCTCGATGCGATGCATACCCAGAATGCCCGACTGCGGCGCGTTGAGGATCGGCGTCGACATCATCGAACCGAACACGCCGCCATTGGTCAGGGTAAACGTGCCGCCCTGCATGTCGTCGATACTCAGCTTGCCATCGCGCGCCTTGCGCCCGTATTCGGCGATCCGGGCCTCGATCGCGGCGAGCGACAGCTTATCGGCGTCCCGCACCACCGGCACCACGAGGCCCTTCTCCGTGCCGACAGCGACGCCGATGTGATAGTAGTTCTTGTAGATGATATCGGAGCCATCGATCTCCGCGTTGACGGCCGGGATCTCCTTCAGCGCCTGCAGGCAGGCCTTAACGAAGAAGCCCATGAAGCCGAGCTTCACGCCGTGGCGCTTCTCGAACAGGTCCTTGTACTGGTTCCGCATTGCCATCACCGCGCTCATGTCGACGTCGTTGAACGTCGTCAGCATTGCGGCGGTGTTCTGGGCATCCTTCAAGCGCCGGGCGATCGTCTGCCTCAGCCGCGACATGCCGACCCGCTCCTCGCGCTCTGCGTCAGACTGTGTGGAGGGCACGCGCAGCTGTTGGGTCGGCATCGGCATCGGTGCGGCGATATGGGTCATCGCCTGCGATGCGACAGCGGCTGGCTTTGGAGCCGATGCCGCGGCCACGACGTCCTGCTTCAGAATCTGCCCGCGCCTGCCCGAGCCGTCGATATCGTTCGCCGACAACCCGGTCTCAGCCATCATCTTGCGAGCTGCTGGCGCCGCGGGCATCGCGTTTGGCGGAGCGGAGGCCGCAGCTGGAACAGCAGCAGAAACGGGGGGAGCCACCTTGGGTGCTGCAGCCGGAGCAGCGGTCGCCGATGCGGCACCCGCACCTTCACGCAGCGCACCCAGCAGCGCGCCGATCGACACCGTCTTGCCCTTCTCGACCATGATCTCGGCCAACACGCCTGCCGCCGGGGCCGGCACTTCCACGGTCACCTTGTCCGTCTCGAGTTCCACCAGCGGCTCGTCGACCTTGACCGCATCACCCGGCTTCTTGAACCACTGGCCGACAGTGGCTTCCGTCACGCTTTCGCCGAGCGTCGGCACCCTGATCTCGATGGTCATTTTCCCTCAGCTCTCGCTTGCGTGACCGGCCGAATCCGCCGGTACTGTTCAGTCTGTCGGTGTCGGCGATGTCAAACCTGCAAGGCTTCCGCCACCAGTGCCTTCTGCTCGGCGGCGTGTTTCGAGGCCAATCCCGTTGCCGTGGAGGCCGATGCGGGCCGGCCGGCGTAGCGTGCGCGCTTGGCCTTGCCTGCGACGTGATCCAAAACCCATTCCAGGTTCGGCTCGATGAAGGTCCAGCTGCCCATGTTCTTCGGCTCTTCCTGCGCCCAAACGACATCGGCATTGGGGAATCTCCCCAGCTCGGCGATCAGCGTGCGGGCGGGGAACGGGTAGAGTTGCTCGACACGCAGCAGGTAGACGTCGTCGATACCGGCCGCCTCACGCGCCTCGTACAGATCGTAATAGACCTTGCCACTCGACAGCACGACGCGGCGGATGTCCTTGTCGGGTTTAAGCTGGATCTTCTCGCCGGTCCGCGACTGCGCATCGTCCCACAACACGCGATGGAAGGTGGTGCCGGGACCGAATTCGTCGAGCCGCGAGATCACCCGCTTGTGGCGGAGCAGCGATTTCGGCGTCATCAGGATCAAGGGCTTGCGGAAGTTGCGGTGCAGCTGCCGGCGAAGAATGTGGAAGTAGTTGGCCGGCGTGCTGCAGTTCGCCACCTGCCAGTTGTCCTCGGCCGAAAGCTGCAGGAAGCGCTCGAGCCGCGCCGATGAATGCTCCGGACCCTGTCCTTCATAGCCATGCGGCAGCAGGCATACGAGACCCGACATCCGCAACCACTTGCGCTCGCCCGAGGACAGGAACTGGTCGAACAGCACCTGTGCGCCATTGGCGAAATCGCCGAACTGCGCTTCCCACAGCACCAGTGCATTGGGCTCGGCCAGCGAATAGCCGTACTCGAAACCGAGCACCGCCTCTTCCGACAACATCGAGTTGATGACCTCGTATCGCGCCTGGTCGGGTGCGACGTACTTGAGTGGCGTGTAGCGGCGCTCGTTATCCTGGTCGATCACGACCGAATGGCGTTGCGAGAAGGTGCCCCGCTCGCAGTCCTGGCCCGACAGCCGGATCGGAAACTGTTCCTTGCATAGCGTGCCGAACGCCAGATGCTCGGCCATGCCCCAATCGATGGCATTGCCGGTTTCGACCATCTCGCGGCGCTTTTCGAGCAGCTTGGCCACGGTCTTGTGCGCGTTGAAATCGGCCGGCAACGTCGTGATCCGGCGCCCCACTTCCTTCAGCGTGTCGATTGCCACGCCGGTGTCGCCGCGCCGGGCCTCGTCGTCGGCATGACCGAACCCGGCCCAACGGCCGTCGAGCCAGTCGGCCTTGTTGGGTTTGAACCCGTCGCTGTCGGCGAACTCGCGGTCGAGATGGGCCCGAAACTGGGCCTTCATCTGGTCGACGCCGTCCTGGGGCAGCACACCTTCCTCGATCAGTCGCTTCGAATAGATATCGACGACGGTCGGATGTCCCTTGATGGCCTTGTACATCATCGGCTGGGTGAACATCGGCTCGTCGGTCTCGTTGTGGCCGTAACGGCGGTAGCAGACCATATCGATGACGACGGGCTTCTGGAACTTCTGCCGGAATTCGGTGGCGATCTTGGCGACGTGAACCACCGCTTCGGGATCGTCGCCGTTGACGTGGAAGATCGGCGCTTCGACCATCTTGGCGACGTCGGTGCAGTAGGGTGATGAGCGCGAAAAGCGCGGGTTGGTCGTGAACCCGATCTGGTTGTTGATGATGAAGTGGATGGAGCCGCCGGTGCGGTGACCCTTGAGACCGGAGAGCCCGAGGCACTCGGGCACCACGCCCTGACCCGCGAAGGCCGCGTCACCGTGGATCAGCAGCGGCATCACGGGCCAGCGCTCATCGGGCTTGCAGCCGTGCTGATCCTGCTTTGCGCGCACCTTTCCGAGCACCACGGGATCGACGATTTCCAGATGCGACGGGTTGGCGGTCAGCGACAGATGCACCGTGTTGCCGTCGAACATGCGGTCGGACGATGCGCCCAAGTGATACTTCACGTCGCCCGATCCCTCGACGTCGTCAGGCTTGAACGATCCGCCCTTGAACTCCTTGAAGATGGCGCGATGCGGCTTGCCCATGACGTTGGCCAGGACGTTCAGACGGCCACGGTGGGCCATGCCGATGATGATCTCGCGCACGCCGAGCTGTCCGCCGCGTTTGATGATTTGTTCCAGCGCCGGCGCCATGGCTTCGGCGCCGTCGAGACCGAACCGCTTCGTGCCCGTGTACTTGACGTCGCAGAATTTTTCGAAGGCTTCGGTCTCGATCAACTTGTTGAGGATCGCCCGCTTGCCCTCGGCAGTGAAGCGGATGTCCTTTTCGGCACCCTCGACGCGCTCCTGGATCCACGACTTCTGCGCGGGCGAAGTGATGTGCATGAACTCGTAGCCGATGTGCCGGCAGTACGTGCGGCGCAACACCTGCAGGATCTGGCGGATCGTTGCGGTTTCGAGCCCCAGATAGCGGTCGATGAAGATCGGCCGATCGAAATCGGCGTCGGTGAAGCCATAAGTCTCGGGCTTGAGTTCCCGGTGCACCTTGCGGTCCGAGAGATCCAGCGGGTCGAGATCGGCGGCCAGATGGCCCATGACGCGGTAGGCGCGGATCAGCATCAATGCGCGGATCGAATCCTGCGTAGCGCGGAGGCTCGCGGCAGGAGACATTTCGTATCCCGCCTGCTGCGACCGCATCGCGAGCTTGTCGCGGACGCCGCTCTCCATCGCCTCGTAGTTCCCGGAGAGCGCGGCGATCACTTCGCCGTTCTGTTCGAGCTTCGATAGCGGGGTTGCCCAACTCGGCCCGGATTGTTCGACATGCGACCGCACCTGGCTGTCGCGCAGACTCTCGAAGAAGTGCCGCCATTCGTCACTGACCGAGCCCGGGTTCTTCTCGTAGATCGCCTGCATCTCCTCGACGTAGGCCGTATTGGCTCCGTTGAGAAACGACGTGCGCAGGAACTGCTCGTTAAGCGGCTGGCGAGTCATGAAAAATCCCTTGGGTTCCGGCCAGATCACGATTTCGACTGGCCATCGCAAGTGGCCGCGCCGCGAAAAGGCGCAACCGGGGGGATGCTTGGTCGAGACACTATGTAGTCTTTTTGCGACGGCTCTTTAAGTCCGTCGTTAGTGGCAAGAGATTGAAATCGGCCCCGCGTGGCGATTGTCCTTCAGAT
>PEQZ01000029.1 GCA_002928395.1 Hyphomicrobium sp. | reverse complement strand
TAGGTGGCGATGAGATCGTCGGCCTCGTAGCCGTCCTGCTCGATGCACGCGACGTTGAACGCCTTCACGGCGTCGCGGATCAGCGGAAACTGCGGAATGAGTTCCTCGGGTGGTGGCGGGCGGTTGGCCTTGTACTTGTCGTAGATGGCGTTGCGGAAGGTCACGCGGCCGGCGTCGAAGATCACGGCCAGGTGGGTCGGGGCCTCGCTCGCCTTGCTCTCGGCGAGCAGCTTCCAAAGCATGGCGCAGAACCCATGAACGGCGCCGACGGGCAAACCGTCGGAGGGCCGGGTCAACGGCGGCAGCGCGTGGAAGGCACGGAAGATGTAGCCCGAGCCGTCGATCAGATAGACGTGGCTGCCCTTGATGACGGGCACCGGCTCGCCGTCGGGCACGGTGCAGCCACGGTTGGATTTTTCAAGGTCGGCGGCGGGGGAATCGGGCTCGGTCTTGCTCATGGGCCGGCACTATAGGGTGCCGCTGGCCGATGGTCACGCCGTCCGACGCCGGGTTGGAAGCCGGCGCGACACTATTTCACCCGGCGATCGGGCGGAACCGCGGCGTCGCGCTCGTCGCAAGAAACTCGTTGCTCGCTTTGGCATCGACGCCTTGCGGACACTCGCTGATCGCGAACTCGACGCCGACCGTCGATCCCCGCCGATGACGGACGACGCATTCGAGCCTCATCCCGCATTCGAGCGTCAAGTTGAAACGCGCAGGCAGCAGATCGGTCTGGCGCGTATCGATCAGCGCGCCGCCTTCCGAGATGTTGACAACGGTCGACCGCAACGGCGGTTGGCCCCGGACGTTGATCCAGGCAGTCACATCAGCCCGACGGCGGCCAAACTCGCGCCGGTCATAGGGTCGGTCTTGTTTCAGCATTGCTGCTCACGCCTCGCGCTTAATGCCCGAATTCCCAACATAAACGGAGCATAACCGAAGCGCTTTAAGCGCAACTGAAACGAACGGCTCAACAAACGATCAAATTTGAGACGATGTCGGCCAGATCGTTCGGCTCGAATGTCGCACGCGCCGTCGCTGCGACAATGAACGGATCGAGATCAACCTGCGCCGGGCGTGTTGCGATCGAAGCCGACGAACACCTCGAAATCGCCCGGGCGCCCGCCCTCGGGCACTGCGAAGGTGACACTACGCACGGCCGAGAAATATCCGATCGGCTTGTCGATCGCGACGGCGACATCGACTTTCAGGGCATCGTTTGCGACCTTGGCGCGCTTCGAGTCGGTCACCGTCACGTTGACCGGCAGCACCAGATTGCCACTCTTGCCCTTGGGGCCGAGCAGCACACGGCCGGAGAAGCCGTACTTCACGGTGACCTTGCCTGGTTCGATCAGGCATTCCCGCGCAGTTTTGGTGATCTCGCCACGATGCGTCACGGCAAGCGCGTCGCCGACACGGCCCTGTTCGTAGATCGTAATGTGGTTCTCACGCGGCCACGGCACGAACTTCGGACAGCCATGCGCAACCTCACCCACGGCGGTGCTTCCGGTCGAAGTCTCATCGGCCTTTGCGGCGCTCAGCATCTGCTCTTCAGTGACGCGGTCGACAGCCGAAGCGGGCTTCGAGTTCCCGAACACGCCGCCACCCAACCCCGACGTCAGAGAAGATACCCCGCAGCCTGCGAGAGGCAGCAGAGCCCCCAACGCAACCAATGCCATCGGCTTGTAGCGCCGTCCAACTTTAGTCGGCATCGTGGTCCTTACCAATTGCGTCATCCCGCCCTAGTCCACATCGTCCGTCGGCTCGTTCGAACTTGAAGTCTTTCGAGCGGCCAGCGATGAAATTGTTGAGGCCCCAGAGCGAGGCTTCCGTTAGTGTCGCGACTCGAACGTTAGCACCCCATACGGGACTCGGCCAACTAACAAGGTCTTGTTCCCCATCAGTGAAAGAAAGAGCCGCGCCGTCATGATCGGCCCCGCCCCTCATCCCACGTCCTCGACCGAACTTCCTCCGCTCCGGATATTGCTGGCCGCTCCGCGTGGCTTCTGCGCTGGCGTCGACCGCGCCATCCAGATCGTGGAACTGGCGCTCATCAAGCACGGCGCGCCAGTCTATGTCCGGCACGAGATTGTCCATAATCGTTATGTGGTCGAATCACTGCGCGCCAAAGGCGCCATTTTTGTGGAAGAGCTGTCCGACATTCCAGAAACGTCACAACCCGTGATCTTTTCGGCACACGGGGTCGCCAAGTCGGTGCCCGAAGCGGCCAAGGCCCGTAATCTGATCGCGCTCGACGCCACCTGCCCGCTGGTGGTCAAAGTCCACAACGAGGCCAAACGGCACAACGAGGACGGTCTGGAAATCGTGCTCGTCGGCCACGCCGGGCACCCCGAGGTCGTCGGCACCATGGGCCAGTTGCCGGACGGCGCCGTTAACCTCATCGAGACCGAAACGGAAGCCCGGGCCTATACCCCGCGCGACCCGGCCAAGCTCGCCTTCATCACCCAGACGACGCTGTCGGTCGACGACACCTCGGCCATAGTCGCGATTTTGAAGGACCGCTTCCCGGCCATCGCCGGCCCCGTCAAAGAAGACATCTGCTACGCCACGACAAACCGGCAGGCCGCCGTCAAGTCGATCGCGTCCCGCATCGATGCGCTGATTGTGGTCGGAGCGCCCAACAGCTCGAATTCGGTGCGGCTGGTCGAGGTCGCCGAACGCGGCGGTTGCACGCGCGCCTTCCTCGTGCAGCGCGCGACCGACATTCCGTGGGATCAGCTCGGCCAGATCGCTACACTCGGCATCACGGCCGGTGCGTCGGCACCGGAGGTTCTCGTTGAAGAGGTCGTCGAGGCCTTTCGCGCGCGCTACGCTCTCACTGTCGAGACCGTGACCAACGCCGAGGAACGCGTGGCGTTCAATATCCCGCGCGAATTGCGCGACGTCGCACCGGCCCCTCGACAATCGCAACCCGGCCGCTGAGGGTCAGCACGTCATGGCGGTCTATACGGAAGTCAACGACGAGGAGCTGCAGCGCTTCATTGCCGGCTACGGCGTCGGCGAGCTTTTGTCCTACAAGGGCATCGCCGAGGGCGTCGAGAACACCAATTACTTGATCCACACGACCGAGGGACCCTTCATTCTCACGCTTTACGAAAAGCGTGTCGCGCACAGCGATCTGCCGTTCTTTCTCGGGCTGATGGAACATCTGGTTGCCGCCAGCGTCCGATGCCCTTTGCCGGTGCGCGATCAGAACGGCAATATCCTTGGCGAGATCAGCGGCCGCGCCTGCGCCCTGATTACCTTCATCGAAGGGTTCTGGGTGCGGCGGCCGACCGCCGAACACTGCCTCGAGGTCGGCCGCGCGCTTGCCCGCCTGCACATCGCCGGCACCGGTTTCGAACTCGAGCGTCGAAATGCGCTCGGCCTCCACGGCTGGCGGCCGCTGTTCGAGAAATTCAAGAACGAGGCCAGCGAGATCGTCCCCGGACTTGCAGCCATAGTCGAGAGCGAGTTGTCGGTACTGGAGCCGCAATGGCCCACGGACCTGCCGCAGGGCGTGATCCACGCCGACCTTTTCCCGGACAACGTCTTCTTTCTCGGTACGCGGCTGTCCGGCCTGATCGACTTCTATTTCGCATGCAACGACAGCCTCGCCTACGACGTCGCCATCTGTCTGAACGCCTGGTGCTTCGAGGCCGACCTCTCGTTCAACGTCACCAAAAGCCGGGCACTGCTCAAGGGCTACACCGAGATCAGACCGCTACAACCGGCAGAACTCGCCGTGATGCCACTGCTGGCGCGTGGCGCCGCCCTGCGCTTTCTGCTGACTCGCTCCTATGATTGGCTGAACACTCCGAGAGACGCACTCGTCAAACCGCATGATCCCGTGGCGTACCTGCGACGGTTGCGCTTTCACCAGTCCGCGCGTGGCGTTCGCGACTATGGCCACGAGGTGGCCCTGTGACGGGACCCACCAAAACCGGCGACCGTCCGGCCGTCACCATATTCACCGACGGGGCCTGTAGCGGCAACCCGGGTCCTGGTGGCTGGGGCGCGATCCTGATGTCGGGAAGCCACCGCAAGGAACTCAGCGGCGGCGAGGCCAATTCCACCAACAACCGCATGGAGCTGATGGCGGCGATCGCATCGCTTGAAGCGCTGAAAGGTCCGAGTACCGTCGAACTCACCACCGACAGCGTCTACGTGCGCGACGGCATCACCAAATGGATCCACGGCTGGAAACGCAACGGCTGGAAAACCGCCGACAAGAAGCCAGTGAAGAACGTGGAGCTATGGCAACGCCTCGATGCCGTCGTCGCCCGCCATAAAGTCAACTGGCACTGGGTCAAGGGCCACGCCGGCCACCCTGAGAACGAGCGCGCCGACGAGTTGGCGCGACAGGGGCTGGCCGAATTCAAATGAGTACCGGTGTGGCATCCAGCCAGCAGTGCCCCGCGGTCGGGCCGATGTTCGGCGATCGATCGTGCGGATGGCCGAGTGTACCGGGTCGAGGCATTGTTGCGGGCTGTCGATCGTCCGCCTCCGCGTTGCTGTCGCAGCGTCGACTGTGCCCTATCGCAGCATTAAAGCGCCTTGGATCATAGGTCCAAGCGTCGATTTCCAATCCGTCCGCGAGGAGCACGTTCGACCCATGAACTGGACCGACCAGATCTTCCGATATTGCGAGCGCGGGCTCGACCCGTCGTTCTGGGCCGAACCGCTCAATGCGCTTTCGAACGCCGGGTTCATGGTCGCCGCACTCATGGCGGGGCTGAGCCTTGTTCGCCGCCCCGACGATGTTCCCGCCCGCCCTGCGCGACTTGAATGGGCCCTGGTTGCCATCGTGTTCGCCATCGGGGTCGGCAGCTTCCTGTTCCACACTTATGCAACACGCTGGGCCTCGGTCGCCGACACCGCACCGATCGGGATCTTCATGCTGGCCTATTTCGCCTATGCCGTGCGCCGCTTCCTCGGGTTCGGTTGGCTCGCAACCGCGCTCTTCACCGGCGGTTTCATCCTTGCGTTGCGCTATGCGGGCGATGTGCCCTGTGTGCCCGGTCTGTTGCCGGTCACGCGGGCTGGCGGCCACCCGTGCTTCAATGGCTCACTCGGCTATCTGCCTGCGCTGGCCGCCCTGCTCGGCATTGGCGCCATCCTGATCGTGCGCGGGCGTCCCGCCGGCGGTTACGTTTTGGGCGCGGGCCTCGTGTTCGCGGTCTCGTTCGCCTTCCGCACCCTCGACTTCGAGGTTTGCGCCATGACCAGCCTCTTGGGCAAGGTGCGCGGCACGCACGCGCTCTGGCACCTTCTGAACGCGCTGACGCTCTACCTGCTGCTAATCGCGGCCATCCGGCACGGCACGGGCGTGGGTGGGAGTGGGAGCGTGGGCGGGAGCGGGAGCGGAGACCGCCGGGGATCGGTTTGAGGCGATCCCCGCCTGCATCATGTTCCGCCCCTTGGCCACTCGGCGTCCCCCGGCCGATCGCGCCGCATTCTCGGCTCATGGCGTCGAGCGCATCGGCGCAACGGGAAACGCTCTGCCCGTTCCAATGAGCTTGACCACCTCGGCATTCAGCCCTTCGAGATCATCCGGTCCTTGCGCGCCCGCCGCTTGTCAGCGCTGCCGAGCGGGAGAACACATGGGGCACGCGCGCCTCGAGCGCCGCGCTCACGGGCTCGTCGGTGTTGCCCGCGGTCTTGAAACGCCCGACCAAGCGCATCAACTCGTCGGTCCGGTCCGAAAGCGTCCGGGTCGCCGCCGTCGTCTGCTCGACCATCGCCGCATTCTGTTGTGTCATCTGATCCATTTCGCCGATGGCGATATTGACTTGATGTAAGCCAACGGATTGATCCTTCGCGCTCGTTGCCATCTCGGCGATCGCCGAATTGATCTCGGCAACGCTCGCAATGATACGCCCGAGCGCTGTTCCCGTCTGCCCGACGAACATCACGCCCTGATCGACCTGGGCAGTCGACGATGAGATGAGTGCCTGGATCTGCCTGGCGGCGTCGGCCGAGCGCTGCGCCAGTGCGCGGACCTCTGATGCAACGACCGCGAACCCTCGTCCGGCATCGCCCGCTCGCGCGGCTTCGATGCCGGCATTGAGTGCGAGCAGGTTGGTCTGAAACGCGATCTCGTCGATGACACCGATGATTTGTTTGATCTCGCGCGACGCGCGCTCGATTGCGGTCATCGTCTCGATGGCTTTTTGCACGACAGACCCGCTCATCTCCGCCTCGACTTTTGCCGTCGCGACGAGGTCGCGTGCGATACCCGCGTTGTCGGCCGTCTTGCGAACGGTGGCAGTGATCGTATGCAGGGCGGCCGTCGTTTCCTCGAGACTGGCGGCCTGGCTTTCCGTTCGGCCCGACAGATCGTCGGACGCCTGGGCGATCTCCAAAGAACCGGCCCTGATGCTGTCGCTGCCGCTCTTGACCGCGGCGACGGTCTGCTCCAGCTGAGCGATCGCGTTGTTGAAGTCCGATTTCAACTTCGCGAATTCGACGGGCAGTTCGACGGTGATCCGCGCCGACAGGTCACCTCGTGCTACTCGTTCCAGCGCGGCACCTATGCTGTCGTTGACGAGGCGCTTGCCTTCGAATTCCGCTTTGCGTAATTCCGACGCGCGCGCCGCCTCGTGCTCCTGAGCCTCCCGTAACCGTTGCGTTTCGGCCTGTTGGGCGTCCTCGGCGCGGCGCACCTCGGCGGCACGCATGGCATCAGCGTGGGCCAACTCGGCGCGACGGGTCTCCTCGGCATGCTCCGCCTCGGCCGTGCGCAGGGCAACCAGAGTACGCGCCATCATGCCGATCTCGTCGCCGCGCTCGGTGCCCGGGATCTCGACATGCCCGTTCTTTCCGGAACGCAGGACGCTCATGACGGCTGTCATTGCTGCAAGCGGGGATCTGATCGATTTGATCATGACCGACGACCAGGCGACAAGTGCCGCAACCACCACCGCTAAAGAGACCGCGATCAGGATCAGGCGGCGGAGCGCCGTATCGGTGTTGCTCGTGGCGATCGCCTGGATTCGATCGGCGATTGCGTCTTCGATCAATTTGAGCTGGTTTATTTGGTCGGTCGCGGCGGCGAACCAAACGGCTGCGGAAACGGTCTGTACGTCGGCAATGCGGTTTGGGTCGAGCGCATAAGTCTTGTATGTATTGACGGCTTTGGAAGCCTCGCTGGCCAACGTCGTTTCGAGCTTTGCAACGTCGACCTGCTCAGCGGCCTGCCGGAAGCGCGCGAAGTGAACCTGCTGTGCCTCGGTCTGGCGAAGGATATTGTCGCGCAATTCAGGGTCGAAATAGCCGAGCCCGAACCCCGCCGATCCAAGGGCGCGCTCCTGCCCGGCGCGCTCCTTGGCCGCCATGACACTGTTCAATGCGGCAAGCTGCTTTGATAGCAGGTCCTGCTCGGTCAGACGGCCGAGTTCGATCGTAATGCTCGATACCTCGGCAATCGCCTTGGTGAAGTGGGCGGCCGCATCGCTGACCGATATAGAGAAGGCTTCTGCCGCGGAGCGAATCTCGGTGAGGCTCGAGCGCAAGGTCTTCGTCTTCTGAGCCATCTCGACATCGCGCGCGGCAAGACCGCTCGCGTCGAGGATACGCAATAAGCCTTCGATGGCGGAATCGGTCACAATCTTCTGGCTGGCCAAGGTGTCCCTGAAGCTCTGTCCATTGGACCCTATGAACCCAACCGTCGTGGCGCGCTCCTGTTGAAGTTCATGCACGAGGACGATCGCGGGCTGGGCCACAGCCATTGCGCCTCGAATACCCTCGTTGACCGTCCGTACTCGAAACTGGTCATAAAGCGCGAACAACGATAGGGCGGTGACGATGACCAATGGCAACATCATGGTCACGGCCAATCGCGTCGAGATCGAGCTGTCGCGAAAAAACCGCGTCATGATAACATCCTGCCGGTGAAAGTTGCAGCAATAGCCTCGGCGAGGTGGTGTGTGATCGCCGCGCGTACTTTCTGGATTTATGGGGGATGCTGCTGGTTGGGCTCGGTTTTGGCGAGCTCCGCTTATCGGCTTTCATGCCAAGCGTGATAAAAATTATCTGAGCAACAACAAGAAAATAGCGTTGAATTGTAAAAAATAAATTAGCAGGCCGTTTAGGTTTTTCAGGCTTCGGCTCGCGTGCGATAATGACGGAGATGGATTTGCGATACGCTTGACGGACGAGTCCGGAATTGCAATCTGCTGAAGTCGTTATTGACATTTGACCGACCCGACGAGACCTTCTCCACGGCAGATCCGGCGTTTCGATCGTTTGACGTGTTGTACGTAAGCCGCCGAGCGGTCGCCCAGAGCGGAATGCGCGAATTCGAGAGCGGTGAGGAGAGCTCGGCCACGAACGAGAACGGGGCGGCCGTTTGGCCACCCCGTCGGTATTTCAACATTCTGCTTGCACGCGTCCTATGCTCGCCGCGGCGTCTACTCGACAGCAGATTGACGGCCTGCGCTGGTGGTTCGCGTGTTGGTGTAACGCTTGATCACCTGACGGCGCTTTTCGGTGTTGGCGCGGCGCAGGTCGGCGGCGGCCCGGGCCCGCTCGATGCGCTCGGCGCGGAGTTCTTCCTCGGACGATCCGAATAGGCTGAAGCCCGACGACGCGGCCTGGCTGGCACCGCCCGAGTAGCTGGCGTTCTGCTGGTTGGTCGGCGCCTGCGGGGCATCGGCGAGCGCAGGCCCGCTCTGGAACCGCTGCCACGTCACGGTGACACGGCTGCCGAGGGGCACGCGGGGGTAGAGATCGATCACGTCCTGATTATACATGCGGATGCAGCCCTTGGAGACGGCCTGCCCGATGGTCCAGGGAGCGTCCGTGCCATGGATGCGATAGGCGCTCGAGCCGAGGTAGAGAGCGCGCACACCAAGCGGGTTCATCGGGTGGCCGCCAGGCACCCAACGCGGCAGGCGCGGGTTCTCGGCGATCATGGTCGGTGTCGGCGTCCAGGCCGGGTTTTCGCGCTTCTGCGAGACGCTGGTCACGCCCTGCCAACGGCTCTGCTCGCGCGGCACGGCGATCGGGTAGCTCAGTGCCTGACCGGTAGCGGTGACGAGGTAGAGGCGGCGATCGCCGAACGACACGATGACCTGGCCGGTCTTGTAGGTCGGGCTGAACTTCACGGTCTGCCGTCCGCCGCCCCATTCGGCGCTGCCACCCCAGAGCGAGCTGCTCTGCTGCGCGTTTGCGCCGGTCACCAAGGTACCAATGGCCAGAACCGCCGCCACGGAAGCGGCAATCCGGTTGAATACAAGTCTGCTGAACACGTGAGACGAGGGCATCGAGAAGCTCCGGTATTTGGGCTCATGATCCTGCCGGTTGTCCGGCTCGGGGGGAGAGGTCTCAGGTCATGGTCGGCGAGTAGGATGAATACTCGGTTTATGATCGTCCTTATATCGCGTGTTGAGGCTCTGTCGTTAGAGCACCAGGGCCACACTTCCGTCATGAAGCGCTGTGGATCGAACCTGAGGGTTATAGAAAGTTGCATGTGTATTAGGCAGTTGTTCCGCAGTGGATGGCGGGCGTTCGCCGGCAAGAGGGTGTGCCCGCCATAGCTAATATGTGAGGATATTCTTCTTTTGTTCTCATTTTTCTTGACATCCGAACGGAGTTGATTTAGGAACAAAAAAAGAACGCATGGTGTCTTTGTTGTGCCGAGTCGTTCCAATATTGTTTCCCAGCTGTAGCGAGAGCGTCTCCCGTGGACCCGGTGGCCCCCAACCCAAACCCTCGACACCCGGTCCATGGAGTCTCGCAGTCGAGGCCCGAGCCCTTATCACGCCCCCCAGAAGCGGGGGCTCGGCCCTGTCCAGACCGGAACGGCGAGCTGCCCCTCGCCGTTCCGGCGGACTTAAACGACGTTCCGGCGGCTGCACAGAAATTCGCTGTCGACCTTCCGCGCCAGGCGCTGATCGCGGGCTTGCAGGCACGTATCGGCTCGATCGAGAGGCGTGAGCGGCAGATTTCGCTGCAGGGTTCGAAGCGCGAGCCCTGGACATCAGGAGCCTCCGCCATCGATGCGCGACTGGGCGGCGGGGGGCTCGATTGCGGCGGCGTCCACGAGATTAAATCCGGCATGGACAGCAATGGGAATGCCGCGCTCGGCTTCGCCTGGCGGCTGGCCGTTCGGTTTTCTGGCCAGCAGCCGCAGGCATCCCAGACTCCGATCCTGTGGTGCACGACGGATCGCTCGATCGGAGAGATGGGGCGACCCCATGGACCAGGGCTCATGCGCCTGGGGCTCGACCCGCAGAGGCTCTTGCTGGTCGAGGCGCGCCGCTCGATCGACGTGCTGTGGGCCATCGAGGAGGGTTTGAAATCGCGGGTGCTCGTGCTCGCGATGCTCGATGAGATCGATCTTGTTGCCGCCCGCCGGTTGAGCCTTGCCGCCGAGGCGAACGCTGTGCCTGTGCTGCTGTTGACACATCCGGCGCACGCACCGGCAGCATCTACCGCCAGCCGATGGCGTGTCTCATCCTTGCCGAGCGCCGACCATTCTTTCGACAGCCGGGCACCGGGCGCGCCGCGCTTCCGTGTGCAGATCGAGCGTTGCCGCAACCGGCCTCTCGCGTGCGAGGGCCAGCCTCATGTTCTGGAGTGGTCCGATGAGACGCGTCGTTTCCGTATGGTTCCCGGCGTGGTCGATCGAGCGCATGCGCCGCCAAAGTCCGATGAGAGAAAGTGGAGACGCCTGCCATCGGGCCTTGGGGCCGGACGGTGACCCGTTCGTGCTCGTCGCGACAGGCCGCCATGGGCTCACCGTCACGGCTGCCAATGCGGCGGCCATGGCCGAGAGCGTGCGCCCCGGCATGGCACTGGCTGATGCCCGCGCGCTCTTTCCGGCGTTGCGGTCGGGCCTGGCGGAACCGGAAGAGGACCGCCGCGCGCTTCTCCGCCTCGCGCGCTGGTGCGGCCGCTATGGCCCGGACCGCAACGTCGAGATCGCACCTGTTGCAGGGGGTGCGGCCGGTGATCTCGTACGCGACCATGGCCTCTGGATCGATATCACCGGCGTCAGCCATCTTTTCGGCGGCGACGAAGCACTCGCCCGTGATCTCTGCCTGAGGCTCGCGGGCTTTGATCTCACTGCGCGCGTCGGGCTCGCCGATACGTTCGGAGCTGCGCATGCGCTCGCGCGATTTTCCGCTCCGCCGATAGCAATGTCGACGCCGAAGCCGTGGATCTCAGCGCCGCCGGGCCTGACGCCGGATTGGATCGAGGCCCTGCCCGTGGAAGCATTGCGGCTCGAGAGCGCGACCGTCGTCGCCCTGAAGCGGCTTGGGTTGCGCCGGATCGGCGATCTCTATGGCCTGCCGCGCGCCGCCCTCGAGCGCAGATTTCGCGAGGCGAAGACGGTCAGCGGGGTGCTCGCGCGTCTCGACCAGGCGTTGGGGCGGAAGGCCGAGCCGCGCCGTCCACTCGCCGGATTGCCGGAGCTTTGGGTTCGCCGCGGCTTTGCCGATCCGCTGATTTCGGCCGATGGCCTCGAAGCCGAGACGGGCGCGCTCTTGGCCGAGCTCTGCGCCCTGCTTGAAACGCACGGCATCGGCGCACGCCGCATTCGCCTCGTCCTCTACCGCGCCGACGGGACAGTGGCTCAGGTGGCTGCGGGAACCAGCGCGCCGGTCCGCGAAGCCCGGCACATCATGCGGCTCTTCGCCGACAAGCTCGGTACGCTCGATGCCGGCTTCGGGGTCGACATGCTGGCGGTCGAGGTGCTGGTCGCCGAGCGGTTTGCGGCTTCGGACATCGCACTTGCCAACGGGGTAGATCTCGAGGCATCGGGCAACCCTTCGGAGCTGATCGACCGGCTGTCGAACCGCCTCGGTCCAGCTCGGGTCTTCGTGCTCCGGCCACGGCAAAGCCAGATCCCCGAGCGCGCCGAGGTGAGGTGGCCTGCGCTCTCGGGCGCGACCGCAAGCAAATCGTGTGGACCGGTGGCCGCCGGCCACGATCGCCTTTCTAAGCGACCCGAGATCCTGCTGTCCCGGCCCGAGCCGATCACCGTGACGGCGGAGGTCCCCGACGGTGTGCCGGCCGCGTTCACGTGGCGCCGCGTTACCCGGCGCGTCATCCGCGCGGAAGGCCCCGAGCGCATCGCACCCGAGTGGTGGCGGTCGCTCGCCCGCCGGATGCCGGAAGCAATGGAGAGACCAGGGCCGCAAGACCCTGCCCCCCCCCTGGGTGCGCCGCTCGGCGAACCCGTGCCGCGGTCATCCGCCCCACGCACCCGTGACTACTACAGCCTCGAGGACACCTCCGGCGCGGGCTACTGGGTGTTCCGCAACGGTCTTTATGGAGACACGGCGGAGGAGGGGCCGCCCGCGTGGTTCATGCACGGATTATTCCCATGAGGAGCGAGCCCATGGCGACGGCCGCGCGCTATGCCGAGCTGCAGGTGACGACCAACTTCTCGTTCCTGCGCGGCGCTTCGCACGCCGATGAGCTTGCCGCCACCGCCAAGGCGCGCGGCCTCGACGCCATGGCCGTCACCGACCGCAACACGCTCGCCGGCATCGTCCGGGCCCACGTCGCCGCCAAGGAGGTAGGACTGCGGCTCGTCGTCGGCGCGCGCCTCGATCTCGATGATGCGCCGAGCCTGCTCTGCTATCCGACCGATCGCGCCGCCTACGGCCGTCTCTGCCGGCTGCTCTCGCTCGGCCAGGGCCGCGCAGAAAAAGGGGCGTGCATGCTCAGGCTGGCTGATGTCGCAGCTTTGGCCGAGGGTCAGATCTTTATCGCCGTGCCGCCCGAGGATTGGGATTGGCGGGAGGCAACACACTCGCGCAAGTCCGCAAATGTGGTCGCGCTCACGCCGAGACGCGTGCCCTCATCGACCGTCGCCGATCCCCCGCAACCGGATCTCGAAGGCTCGAATCTCGAGCGCACGCTCGGGCAGCTCAAGTCCGCGCTCGGGCACGCACGCCTCTATCTCGGGGTCTCGAATCGCCATCGCGGTGACGAGCGGGCGCGCATGGCCGCGCTTGCCGGCATCGGCCGCAGCGCCGGAACGCCGCTGGTGGCCGTGGGCGATGTACTCTATCACGAGCCTCGCCGCCGTCCGCTGCAGGATGTGCTGACATGCGTGCGCTCGGGTGCCACCATCACGGACGCGGGGCTCAGGCTCGAGGCCAACGCCGAACGGCATCTGAAGTCGCCCCGCGAGATGCAGCAGTTGTTCGATGGCTATGAGGCCGCGCTCTTGGCCTCGCTCGACATCGCCGACGCCTGCCGGTTCTCCTTGGACGAACTCGTCTACGAGTATCCGGACGAGCCGGTGCCTCCGGGTACGACCCCGCAGGCCCATCTCGAACAGCTGACATGGGAGGGCGCCCGCTGGCGGTTCCCGGGAGGCATTGCACTCAAGGTCGAGAAATCGATTGCCCGCGAGCTCGTGCTCATCGCGGATCTCGGCTTCGCCCCCTATTTCCTCACCGTGCACGACATCGTCACGTTCGCGCGCTCGCGCGGCATTCTCTGCCAGGGCCGCGGCTCGGCGGCGAACTCGGTGGTGTGCTATTGCCTCGGCGTCACGGCGGTCAACCCGACCGAGGTCGACCTGCTGTTTGAGCGCTTCGTCAGTCACGCGCGCAAGGAGCCGCCGGACATCGACGTCGACTTCGAGCACGAGCGGCGCGAGGAGGTCATCCAGTACATCTATGCCCGCTACGGCCGCGACCGCGCCGGTCTCGCTGCAACCGTCATTTCCTACCGGGCGCGCTCGGCGGTCCGCGACGTCGGCAAGGCGATGGGACTGTCGGAGGACACGGTGTCCGCCCTGGCTGGCATGGTCTGGGGCACGCGCTCCGGCGGCACCCTGCCCGAAAGGCATGTGCGCGAAGCAGGGCTCGATCCCACCGATCCCCTGCTCGCCGCGGTGCTCGATCTGTCGTCGCAGCTGGTGGGATTCCCGCGCCACCTGTCGCAGCACGTCGGCGGCTTCGTGCTGACGCGCGGCCCCCTGATCGAGATCGTACCCGTCGGCAACGGGGCCATGGCCGACCGCACGTTCATAGAATGGGACAAGGACGATATCGCGGCCCTCGGGCTCATGAAGGTCGACATACTCGCGCTCGGCATGCTGTCGTGCATCCGCCGCGCCTTCGACCTTCTCGGCCAGCATCACGCCCGTCCGATGACGCTGGCCGCCGTGCCGCGCGAGGATGCCGCCGTCTATGACATGCTGTGCCGCGCCGACAGCGTCGGCGTGTTTCAGGTCGAAAGCCGGGCGCAGATGAACATGCTGCCGCGGCTACGTCCGCGCACTTTCTACGATCTCGTCATCGAGGTGGCGATCGTCCGGCCCGGACCCATCCAAGGCGATATGGTGCACCCCTACCTGCGCCGCCGCTCCGGCCTCGAGCCAGAGCATTATCCGGCGCCGGCACCCGAGCATGGACCAGCCGACGAGCTCGAGAAGATCCTCGGCAAGACCAAGGGCGTGCCGTTGTTCCAGGAGCAGGCGATGCGCATCGCCATGGTGGCGGCGAAGTTCACCGATGCCGAGGTCAACGAGCTGAGAAAGGCGATGGCCACCTTCCGCCGCCGCGGCACCATCGGGCTGCTCGAGGAGAAGATGATCTCGGCGATGACCGCGCGTGGCTACGATCCCGCCTTCGCCGCGCGCTGCTTCAACCAGATCAAGGGTTTCGGCGAATACGGCTTCCCCGAAAGCCATGCCGCGAGCTTCGCCCACCTCGTCTACGTGTCGTCCTGGCTCAAATGCCACTATCCGGCGGCATTCTGCGCGGCCATCTTGAATGCGCAGCCGATGGGGTTCTACGCGCCGGCCCAGCTCGTTCGCGATGCGCGCGAGCACGATGTCGAGGTGCGGCCGGCCGATGTGCTGCTCTCGGATTGGGACGCCACGCTCGAGCCGATTTCGGGCCGCGCTCGCTCTGATGCGGGGAGCGTGGCGGTGCGGCTGGGCCTTCGCCAGGTCGACGGCCTCGGCGCGGACGAGGCGCACAAGATCGTCACGCGGCGCGGGCGTGATGTGCGGCACCCGAAGTCGGTCGAAGAGCTGATGCGGACAACCCATGTGCGCCGCGCCACGCTCGAAAGGCTGGCCGAGGCCGATTGTTTCCGCTCCATGGGCCTCGATCGGCGACAGGCTCTGTGGCATGTGAAGGCGCAGGCCAAATCGCCGCCGCTACCGTTGTTCGACTGGCACGAGACCAGCGATGGCGGCGCGGAACCCGACGTCGCGCTGCCGGAGATGCCGCTGCCGGAGCATGTGGTCTGCGACTACCAGACGCTCAGATTGTCGTTGAAGGCGCATCCCATGAGCTTTCTCCGCGACCGGCTTGCCGCGCGACGGATCGCGCCCTGCTCGGCGCTGCGCGGCATGAAGGACGGCGCGGCTATCGCGGTCGCGGGCGTCGTGCTGGTGCGGCAGCGGCCCGGCTCGGCCAAGGGCGTCGTGTTCATGACCATCGAGGACGAGACCGGGGTCGCCAACACTGTGGTCTGGCCCAAGACGCTCGAGCGTTTCCGCAAGGTCGTCATGGGCGCGCGGCTGATCCTTATCCATGGCCGCATCCAGCGGCACGAGGATATCATCCACGTCGTCTCCAACCGGCTCGAGGATAGGAGCGATCTCCTGCATCTGTTGTCCGAAGCAGGCGACGAGATGCCGATCCCGATAGCAAATGCCGACGAGGTACTGCGGCCGGGCTCTGATCCGACGTCCGATCCGACGCTCAACTTGGGCTCGGCGGTTGTCACAACCGAAGGCCATCCACGCTTCAAGACACGTCCGCGGGCGGTCCATCCGCGCGGCGAGAGCATCATTCCGAAGTCGCGCGATTTCCATTGAAGGAGTGGCTGCGCTATGCAGGGTGACGGCACCACATCATACAGGGCGATCCTCGAGCCCAAGCCGCAGACCACGCACGACCGGGACCTTCATGGCGCCTAACCGAACAGAGTCTCAAACCGCATCGCCCCGTTACAGGGTGCGCGCCGCATGCCTGGCCACGGCACTGCAATCGATGCTTCTGACGTGGATGCTCCTGACGTGGATGCTCCTGTCTGTGACCGCTGCCTCCGCCCAGCGCGGCGAGATCGCGCCAGAAGCCGCGACGGGGACCACAACCAAGATACTGGCGACGGCCAGCCGGCACATGGTCTCCGCCGCCAACCCTTACGCGGCCGAAGCCGGTCGCGAAATACTCAGAGCCGGTGGCTCGGCGATCGATGCGGCCATCGCAACGCAACTCGTGCTCGGCCTCGTCGAACCGCAATCGTCGGGCCTCGGCGGCGGCGGGTTCATCCTTCATTTCGATGCGGCATCGAGGGAGCTCCAGAGCTACGACGGCCGCGAGACGGCGCCGGCCGCCGCCCGCCCCGACCGATTCTTGAAGGACGGCCGACCGATGCCGTTCGACGCGGCCGTGCACTCCGGGCTGAGTGTCGGGGTTCCGGGCCTGGTCAGGCTGATGGAACACGCCCACAAGCGCCATGGCAAACGGCCGTGGTCCGATCTTTTTGCTCCGGCCATCCGCCTGGCAGACCACGGCTTCACGGTCTCGACGCGGCTGCATCTGCTGCTCAGATGGATGGGTGCGACAAACTTCGACGAGGGCGCCCGACGCTACTTCTTCGACGAACACGGCAACCCGCTGGCGATCGGCGCGACGCTCACGAATCCAGCCTATGCCACCACATTGAGAGCCGTCGCCGAGCGCGGCGCGGAAGCGTTCCACACCGGCCCTGTCGCAGCAGCCATCGTTTCGGCCGTGGCGACCGCACCGAATGCGGCTGGCGACATCACGACAGCCGACATCGCCGACTACGAGCCGGTCACGCGCGCCCCGCTCTGCTCGCCCTATCGCGACTTTCGGATCTGCGGCATGGGGCCGCCGTCGTCGGGCGGACTGGTGGTCGCGCAGACGCTCGCCATGCTCGAACGCTTCGATCTCGGCCGCGGGCCCGGCGCCGCCATGGGGCTGCGCGCGATGCACCTCGTGGCCGAGGCCCAGAAGCTCAGCTATGCCGACCGCGACCGCTATGTCGCCGATCCCGCTTTCGTCGCCGTGCCGGGCGGGCTGCTCGATCCCACGTATCTCGGCCAACGCAGCAGGCTGATCGATACCGGCCGGGTCATGCCGCGGCCCTTGGCCGGAGAGCCGCCGGGGGTGCGCCGCCAGACATACGGCGTCGACGCGACCGAAGAGAGTGCGGGTACGACGCACCTATCGATCATCGACAGCTGGGGCAATGCGGTCGCCATGACCACGACGATCGAGGCGGCATTCGGCTCCCGGCTGTGGGCCGCGGGCTTCCTTCTCAACAACGAGTTGACCGATTTTTCGTTCGTGCCCGCGGACCGCGACGGCCGCGTGATCGCCAACCGCGTGGAGTCGGGCAAGCGCCCGCGCAGCTCCATGGCGCCAACCATCGTCTTCGACCCCGCCGGCCGCGTGTTCGCGGTGCTCGGATCGCCCGGTGGGGTTCGCATCCCGCTTTATGTCATCAAGACGCTGGTGGCACTGATCGATTGGCGGATCGACGCGCAGAAGGCAGCGGCGCTCGAGAACTTCGGCAGCCGCGGCGGACCGTTGGAGCTCGAAATCGGCTGGCGCACGGTGTGGCACGCGCTCAGGCTTTCAGCTCTTGGCCACGCTATCCAGAGCGATCTGTTGACGTCGGGCGTGCACGTGATCGTTCGGCGCGGCGACCGGCTCGAAGGCGGCGCAGACCCGCGCCGCGAAGGAGTGGCCCTTGGCGATTGAGAGAAACGGACCCGCCTGCAACCTGTGGAAACGAACTGCGCGTGCGCAAACGCAAGGCGACGAGGTGGCAATGTGAGGCGGCTCGAGATCACTGTCGGCGGCGCGGGAATCCTCGGCCTTTGGCAGGCCCTCACGCTCGCCGGTGCCGGACACCACGTGCGGTTGGTCGATGCGAGCCATGAGCCTTTCGCCGCGAGCGCCAGCCGTTTAGCAGGTGCGATGCTGGCGCCCGAATGCGAGGCCGAGGCCGCGCCCGTCGTGGTTCGCGACATGGGCCGGCTGGCGCAGGCGCGATGGCGCGCCGTCTACCCGCATCTGGTGGAACGCGGAACACTGGTGGTTGCCGCCTCCCGTGACCGGCCCGAACTCATCCGCTTTGCCCGCCTCACCGAGGCGCACGAGCTGCGTGACGCGAACGGTATCGCCGACCTCGAGGCCGCGCTCGGAGGTCGCTTTGCGTCGGGTCTCTATTTTGCGAGCGAAGCCCATATGTCGGCACCCGACGCACTTGCATTTCTGCTCGACCAGGTGCGCGCGGCCGGTGTCGATGTGGCATTCGGCACGGCAATCCCGGAAGCGCTGAAGCCGGGGACCATTCTGGTCGATTGCCGCGGGCTCGCCGCACGGCATCATTTGCCCGGGCTGCGCGGCGTGCGCGGGGAGCGGCTCGTGGTACGAGCGCCGGATGTCGGCCTGACCCGCCCGGTACGGCTGCTGCACCCGCGCCACCCGCTCTACGTCGTGCCTTGGCTAGACAACCACTACATGATCGGCGCGACGGTGATCGAGAGCGAGGACACGGGGTCCGCGTCGGTCCGCTCGGCACTCGAACTTTTGGGCGCGGCCTACGCGCTGCACCCCGCATTCGGCGAAGCCGAGATCATCGAAATCGGCGCCGGAGTGAGGCCAGCATTTGCAGACAATGTGCCGCGTGTCGTCGTCCGCGACGGGGGCGGGCACATCTTCGTCAACGGCGCCTACCGCCACGGGTTCTTGCTGGCGCCGGTGCTGGCCGACGCAGTGGCACAGATGCTCTCCGGCGACCCGCAACTCCATCCGCTGGTCGTCACTCGCGGCGGCTGAGACAGCAGCGATTCATCAGGCCGCGAGATGTTTTCAGGCCTTGAGGTACTTCTGCCGGGTCATCGGCAGCGCAACCGTTCGAACGCCCGTCGCGGCCAGAAGCGCGTTGGCGACGGCCGGCAGGATCGGCGGTGTACCGGGCTCCCCGACGCCTGTGGTGGTGCGGTCGACGGCACGATGTGGACCTCGATCCTGGGCATTTCCGACATGCGTAGAACCTCGTAGTCGTCAAAGTTCGATTGCTCGACCGCGCCGCCCTTCAACGTAATCGCGCCCTTCATCGCGGCGCCAAGGCCATACCCGATGCCGCCTTCCATCTGGGCCACCACCACGTCCGGGTTGACGGCGATGCCGCAATCGACCGCGCACACCACGCGCTCGACCTTGAAGCCGCCGCCGTCCTTCAGCGAAATCTCGGCGACCTGGGCAACATAGGACTTGAAGCTTTCGTGCAGCGCCATGCCGCGGAACCGTCCTGCCGGCAGCGGCGCGTCCCAACCCGCCTTGAAGGCCGCGAGCTTGAGGGCCTCGGCGTGGCGCGGATGCTTGGCCAACAGGTCCATGCGGAACATCAGCGGATCGCGGCCGGCTTCGCGCGCCAGTATATCGATCATATGCTCGGTCGCATGCGCGGTGTGCGTCGAGCCCACAGAACGCCACCAAAGCACCGGCACGCCGATCTTGGTGGTCGTCAACTCGAGCTTGAAGTTCGGTATCGCATAGGGGAGGTTGTTGGCGCCCTCGACCGAACTCAGATCGATGCCGTCCTTGACCGCCATCGCCTCGAACGGCGTTCCGGCGATGATCGACTGGCCGACGATGACGTGCCGCCACGCGATAATCTTGCCGGCCGCATCGAGACCGGCCTTGATCCGGTGCAGATAGGCCGGGCGATAGTAGCCGCCCTTGATGTCGTCCTCGCGCGTCCAGATCGTTTTGATCGGCACCGGCTGCCCGTAGGCTTTGGCGATCATGCAGGCTTCGGCGACAAAGTGCGCGTCCGGCACCGCACGGCGGCCGAATGAGCCCCCGGCCCAAAGTGTCGTCAGTGACACGTTCTCCGGCTTGATGCCGAGAATAGCGGCAGCGACGCCCTGGTCGACGGTCTGCAGCTGCGAGCCGGTCCAGATCTCGGCTTTGGTGCCATTGAAGCGGACCACCGCGTTCATCGGTTCCATGGTCGCATGGGCGAGGTAGGGAAACTCGAAGTCGACAGACACCACCTTGGCGGCTTTGGCCATGGCCGCTGCGGCATCACCTTCGGCCCGCACCGGCAGGCCCGGCTTGTCGAGTGCCGCCCGATACTCGGCAAAGATTTCGGCTGTGCCGCGCGTCTCGGCCTTGCTCTCGTCCCACACGATTTTGAGCGCCTCGCGGCCCTTGATGGCGGGCCACGTGCTCTTGGCCAGCACCGCCACACCTTGCGGAATGGTGATCACCCTGACAACGCCCGCGATCTTTTCCGTCGCACTGGCGTCGACGCTTTTGACGGTCGCGCCGAACTTCGGCGGCCGGGCGATGACGGCGACCAACATGCCGTCCATCTGCTGGTCGATCGTGTACTTCGCCGTGCCGTTCGATTTGGCAACGCTATCCACGCGCGGGAAGGACTTGCCGATGAACACGAAATCCTTGGCGTCCTTGAGCTTGACGGACTTCGGGACTGCGACGATCGCTGCAGCCTGCGCCATTTCGCCGAAGCTCGCGGACTTGCCTGAAGAATGGGCGAGCTTGCCGGCCTTGACCGTGATCTCTGCGGCCGGGACTTTCCACGCGCTTGCGGCGGCCGAGACCAGCATGGCGCGCGCGGTGGCACCGGCTTCTCGGTACTGCGAGTACGAGTTCGACAACCCGTTGGAGCCGCCGACGCCTTGCACGCCGAACTCGAGGTTCTTGTATTTGGTCGCATCCGCAGGGGCGAACACCGTCCGGATCTGCGACCAATCGGCGTCGAGTTCCTCTGCCGCCAGCGAGGCGAGCCCCGTGGCTGCGCCCTGCCCCTTGTCCAAGTGTTTGATGATCACCGTCACGGTGTCGTCGGGCGCGATGACCAGGAACGGATTGGGCGCGAGCGATGTCGCTGCGGCCTCGGCCGCGCCGCCGAGCCCCGCAACCTCCGGCAGCGGCATCAGACCGAGCACGAGGCCCGCACCAGATATCTTGATGAACGTGCGTCGCGAAGTGGCACTCGACGTCTCGACGGCAGCACCGTCGCCGGGTGTGGAAATCGCGAAAATCCGCGTCAGGTCAGAGTTCGACATGGCTCAGCCTCCGAGCATCTTGGACCCGGCGTGCACGCCGGCCCGGATGCGAGTGTAGGTGTTGCAGCGGCAGATGTTGCCGTCGAACGCGGTATCGATGTCGGCATCGGTCGGCTTCGGTTTCGCCTGCAGCAGCGCGACGGCAGCCATCACCTGGCCAGACTGGCAGTAGCCGCACTGCACCACATCAAGCGAAGCCCAAGCCTTCCGCACCGCCTCGGCAACCTTGCCGCTGAGCCCTTCGATGGTGGTGATCTCGAGCCCGGCGGCATCCTTGAGCGTGATCTGGCAGGAGCGCTGCGGCTCGCCCTTCACGTGCACCGTGCAAGCGCCACATTGGGCGATGCCACATCCGAACTTGGTGCCCGTCAGCTCGAGTTCGTCCCTCAGGACCCACAACAGCGGTGTTTCGGGGTCTGCATCCAAGCTGCGGCGCTCGCCGTTGACCGTAATGATAGTGGGCATGAATGCTCTCCTTCTCGGCGGCGTGCGCGCGGCTGACCTCGAAACCAAACGTCAGATACGCTAAACTCGTGCGTCGCCAATGCGACTTCCCTGCGGCGGAGAGGTTGGTATCCGACAGCGACTTGGCAAGGGCCGTCATGATCGATCCACACCAACAGACCGCCTCAACGGTCGACACCCGCTACTGCCGCTTCGTCGGCAAATGCCCGGATCAGCGAATGAGCAATCGACTGCTTGCCGGGAACCCACAGGCCGAGCGGATGGGTGCCGTCGAGCATGGCTTTTGCATCCGCACGGCCGAACCAGCGCGCTTCGACGATTTCCTGCGGATCGATTTCGAGCGCGCCGTGCGCCACAAAGGCGATGCAGCCGATCATCAGCGAGTGCGGGAATGGCCACGGCTGCGTCGTCACGAAGCGCACCTCGCCGACATCGAGCCCGATCTCTTCCTTGGTTTCGCGGCGCACGGCATGATCGAGATCCTCACCCGGTTCGATGTAGCCGGCGATGGTCGAAAACATGTTCGCGGGAAAGCGCGCCTCGTGTCCGAGTACACACTCGTGGCCATCGGTCACGAGCATAATTACCACGGGATCCATACGCGGGAACAATTGTTGCCCGCAGGCCCAGCATTTTCTTTTCCAGCCGCCATCCTTGACCGTGGTCACCCCGCCGCAACGGCCGCAGCAGCGCGCGGTGTCGTGCCAGGCGGCAAGTGACTTCGCCTTGCCGATCAGCGACACCTCGTCGGGGCTCATGATGCCTTGGGTGGCGATCGACCTGAGATCGACGAGCGGGCGCAACAGCTCGGCGGCACGCCCGACCCGGCTGTCGCCGTGGTCGTTCACGGCCAATGCAAAGTAACCAGCCCCGCTGATGCGATCGACGCCGAGGAACAAGGCATCGGCAGCAGCAAAGTCGAGCGCTTCGAGTTCAACGTTCGAAAACCAACGGATCGATGCGACGTCGCGCGCTTCATTCGACAAAATGACCGGCTTTTCACCGACCAGCACCAGGAACCTTGCGGCCGCGGCACGACGTAACGCTTCAATAAATGCTGCGTCGCATCGCTTTTGCGAAAGCCGGTCGAGGAGCGTCGAGGCGCCGATCGTCGGGGTCATTCAATGTTCCTCCACTGAGGGCGACAAAAGCACATCGCAAACCGGGAACGCAACGCAACTGCTGATGACGATCATTTGGGGCGTGACCCGGGGCGCGAACCGACGGCGGGGAAACTGCTGTCGTAATGCTTGCGCCAGTGCGGCCAAGTCGTCATATTCCGCCCGGGCTGGCGGCGGACGTTACCCTCGCCAACCGGGTCAGGTCCGGAAGGAAGCAGCCCTAACGATCAGGTGACGGGTCGTTCG
>PEQZ01000028.1 GCA_002928395.1 Hyphomicrobium sp. | reverse complement strand
GACGTGCTCTACCGGCTGAGCTAAAGCGGCTGACCGATGCAAATATAACGAACGGCAAGCCGTCGAGATACCGCGTGCCGCCCGTATTGGCAAGCGGTTGCGCGCAACAGTTGCGCGGGGGGCGGTTCGAACTGCTGCGACGGCTGCCAGACGTCAAGGTTATCGCCGGTTTGCGGCACGACTTGGGCTGTGCGGACTGTGCGGCGCGTTAGTTCGACACCCGGTAACCACGGGTTGGCGGCTGGAGTTCCTCGGCATCACCAGTGTCCGGGCCAGGATCATCTGGAGCGCGAGGGGGGACGAACACCTTGCTTTCAGCCGCACGGTTGTCGCGGCTGCCGGGTCGACCGCCGGAGGTCGGGCCGACTGGCGCCGGGCGTGACGCCGCGGGTGCGACCTTTTCAGGGGTGGCCGAAGCTCGTTGATCCTTGGCTTCTACCGGAGCGGCGGCTGCCGGCCTGGTTTTTTCCGACAGCCGAGCGTAGGCCGCCGACGCCTTGGCATTGGCTTCCTTGATGGTCGGGGCTGGTGCTGGTGCATCTTTACGGGCGGCCGGTGCGGGAGCGGGAGCCTCAGTCGTGGCCGGCGGTGATGTCTGGGCAATGATCGACGGTGCGGTCTTGGCAGCCGGGAGCGCGGCGGCAGGAGTGACGGCCGCAATGGGCGGTGACGACGCTTGAGGTGCGGTGCGGGTAGGTTGAGCGCTTTCGGCGGGCCTCGCCAGCGGCTGCGGCGCGCGTCGTTCGGTCTCGGATGGCCGCGGCATTATGGCGGGCGCGCCGGGCGGCTCGATCACATCGGCGTCGGCGACTTCGGCCGAGCGCTGCACCGGTTGCGGTTCACTGGTGCGGTGTTGCGCGGAGCGCACCACAGGTGCGGGACGGTGCGCATCCATTGCCGCTCTTTGACGCTCGGCCGACATGGCAGGCTTGTAAGGCTGCGATGGAACCGTTTCGGCATCATTGTCGCCAGCCATTGAAGCGTCGATGGGCTTGGCGGTCAATGCCGGTTCGGTCGTGGCGCCGAGCGGAACCAGCTCTTCCAGCTTCTTCTGCAGAATTTCGCTGTCGGCCTTGTCGGCATTCTCCAAGGGCACGCGCCACTGGAAAGCATCAAGCGCGCCGCTGACCGGCGAAACCGGCTGCCACTGGTCGGCAACGATACCGTCGGCGGTCCAAGCGGGATCGCGGGGCGCGTTGACCGCGCGGGCGAGCCACTCGCGGACGCGGCCCTTGTTGCCATGCTGCTCGCCCTCGATGCGCGCCATCAGCAGGCAGATCCGCTGCGTGAGACGTCCTTCGAGGTACGGCTCCAGCGCCGAGCGGGCCTCGTCGAATGCCTTGGCTTCGACACCGGCCGAAGCCGCAGCGATGGCACTTTCGACCGACATGGGATTGAGTGCGGCCAACTGCCGGACGCGGTCAAAGCGATCGCGCGGGCTGTCGCCGAGCCGCGCATAGGCGTAAGCGGTCGCGAGATCGGGGTGGGGAGACTTGGACCACGCCTTCTGGATGATCTTGGTGGCGCGCGGGGTATTGCCGCGGGAGGCCAGCATGCGGCCGGCCAGGGATGCCGCGGGTACCAGGTCGGGCGCGAGGCCGTGGGCTTCGATGGCCAGATTGAGTGAGCGCTCGGGGTCGCTATCTTCCTTTTCGATCGCTTGGGCGGTGAGCAGAACTGCGCGGCGGCGGTCGGCGCTGACGCGCTCGATGTGGCCGTGCTTGCGGGCGACCGCGACGGTTTCGAGCGCTCCGGGCCAGTCTTTCTCTTTGCACTGAAGTGCGAACAGGGAATCAACGGCCCAGCCGAGTTTCGGGTTGAGGGCGATGGCGCGCTCGGCGAACTGGCGCGCAGCTTCGGTCTCGTTTTCGCGACGGGCCTCGAGGAACAGACCGCGCAGTCCGAGTTGCTCGGTATCGGGGGAGGCGAGCATGGCCTCGAAAATCCGGCGGGAGGTTGCGCCATCGCCCGAAAGCTGTGCGGCCTGGGCGCGCAGCAGGTGCGTCAGCGGTTCGTTCGGCAGCGATTTGCGTGCCTGGATGGCATAGCGCGTTGCCGAGTTGCGGTCGCCGGCGCCTATGGCGATCATGCCCGAAGACAGGGCTTCGAGGCCCCGTTGCTGGCGGCGCTTGGACATGAATTGCCCGACGGCCGCAGGGCTCGACCAGATTTGCCGCATGATCGACCAGATGAAGAGCGCGGCTCCGATCAACGCCGAAAGCAATACGACGGCGCGGAACACACTCGTTTCGATCTCGTAACCTTCCCAGTTGATCACGAGATTGCCCGGACGGTCGGCGAGCCAGGCAAGGCCGGTGGCGGCGGCGGCGACGACGACCAGGAACAGAATGAGACGCACCATGGCGCTTGACCTTTACTTCGAGGGCTTTTCGGCGGGGGCGGCAGCGGGTTGAGCGGCGGCCGGCTGACCAGCAGCAGATGCACCAGCGAGCGACGTCTTGAGTTGGCCATCGACGGCCGCAAGCGCGCGATCGACACTGGCCCGCGCATCCACTTTTCCGAGCCAGTCCTGTGCCGGCTGAATGGCCCTGGGCGGCAACTGCTTGGCCTCCGTGATTACGTCGGTGAGGCGGTTGTCCTTGAGAGCCTGCTCCATACGGCCGATGATGGCCTCCGCACTCTTATCGTCGGCCGTATGGCTGACCTTGCGCACCCGCACCACGGACTTGGCACCGGCCAGAAGGCGATCCACCACGCTGGCATCGGCGGGTTCGCTTTCGGCATCGAGAATCGCGTTGGCGACCGGGCGGAATCGCGGGCCAAGTCGGCGATCGTGGCAACGCCGGTATCCTTGTAGCGGTCGAGGGCGGCAAGGTCGACGCGGCCACCCGCGGCCTTCTTCACTTCCGCGAGTTCGGCGGCGTACTTCTGGCCGCGATCGAGCACGCGCTTCAAATTTCCGAGTTCCAGCGACAGCACGATGCGCTCGGCGTTGGCTTTGCGATCTTCCTCGCTCTTGACCACGGATTGCAGGTTGTTTTCGAGCGAGGCGAGCTTGCTCGCCACCGGGCTGACAGCGGCGGCAACGTCGGACGGCTTGGCCAGAGTCTTGAGCCTGACCTCTAGGTCGCCTTTGAGGCCGTCGAGCGCGCTGCGCAGGCCACCGGCTTCTGATTGTACCGTGCGCATGGCGTCGGCGAGGCGATCGCCGTCGGACTTCAGCGTTTCCATGCGGGTACCAAGCTTCGATGTCTCGGATTTCAGGGCAGCCACGTCACGGTCCATCCGAACGGTGCCGGACTTGGCCGCTTCGCTGCTTTCGGCGACCACGGTGACGCGGCTCTCGATCTGCTCGGCGACACTCTTGCGGATCGCGCTCATCTGGTTGTTGAGGGTGGTTTCAAGGTCAGCGACCTTGCCGGTGATCGCGGCAAGCTGCGGTACGCGCCCGGCAGCAGGATTGTTGTCAGCGGCGGCCGCCATGGTCGCCAGCCGATCCTCGAGCTTGGCGACGCGGGCGACAGCTTCGTCCGCCGAGGATGTCTTGGCGAGCGTGTCGGCAATGGCCTTGCCTTCGGCAGCAAGCTTCGACTGGCCATCTGTCAGCGCGGCCAGCAATTTGCCATGATCATCGAGCTTGGCCAAACGGGCCTCGGTGGCGGCGAGCTTCTGCTGGATGTCGGGCGCGACCGACGCCGCGGTGGGCCGGGGTACCTGTTCGAGGGCGGCCAATCGTTTCTGGAATTCCGCCGTAGCAGGACCAGCGCCCGTCACCCCGATGGGCAGGCCGAGCTGGGCCATCTGCGGGGCGACGGTGTCGGCACCGAGCAACGCGAGGAACCCGCCGGCAATGCCCGCGGCCATGTGACTGAGGAACGAACCCACGCCACCCGAGCGACGCTGAGTGTCTGGCTTCGCGGTGGCAGGGGGTGTTTTGTCGCCGGTTCTGCTGGCTGTGGCGCCTGTGTCCGACGTTTTCGGATCGGCCGCCTGTGGAACTGCCGCCTTGGGATCGGCGGGCTTGGAATCGGTGGGCTTGGAATCGGTGGGCTTTGAATCGGAGGGCTTTGAATCTCTGGCCTTCGCATCGGCGGGCTTGTTGCCGGTCGCGGGAACGGCCGTCATCGAAGCTGGGGCTGTTGCGCTGGATTTCGCGTCGCTCGTCGCCGGCACCGATGATGCCGAGGCCGCGGCTGGCTTCGCATCCTTCATCACGACCTCGGTCGCCTTGAGCTCGATCGTCGCGAAAGGCTTTTTCGGTTGGCCCGGCTGGGCACCGGCTGGCTGGGACTGCGGGGCCTGCGGCGCGCGCGCGTCGTCCTTGTCCGGACCTTCCTTCTTCGTCGTCATGATACGCAAGACCTCCAACTGAAGCCGCTGGTGCCACGGCTGTCGAGCCCGCGCGTGCTGAACGGGGCATCTCAACGGGGGGATGTGGCTACGACCAGGGCTTTACTTAACGCTGAGCGGAGTTTGGCGCTATGTAGGAAGCAGAGCAAGCAGTTCTTCGAGTGAAGGTTGCGCGGCGATCATCACTGTTTGCGGTGAGATCGGCTGAAGCGCGGCTGCAACGTTGGGCGAGAGGCACAGGTGCGGAACCGGCCGCACGGCGTCGCGCAAGCCGGCCTTGGCGATCAAATCGCCGTAGATTGCAGCGGTGCGCGGCGACATCAACAGGACGGCGCCGATCTCGCCCTTCTCGACATACGCGACCGTCACTGTGCTGAGGCTTTTAGCTGCAACCGTGCGGTAAGCGGTAACCTGCCGGATCGCAAGACCACGGGCTTCGAGGCATGACTTCAAGTCGAAAGCGAGGGTCTCTCCGGCGAGGTAGAGAAGCGGACGGCCCGGGGCGGTCGCGGCCGTCACGTCGAGTGTGTCGGCGAGTTCGCGCGCCGAGCCCGGCCCGCGTATGATCGTCGTGAAACCGAGATCGCGCGCGGCGCGTTCGGTGCCTGGTCCGACCACATGGATGGGCAGCGCCAGTGCGTCCGGCATGGCATCGCTGGCGGCGAGCGACCTGAGTGCGTTGCGGCTGGTGACGACGATGGCCCCGATATCGTCGAATTGGCGCGCGTCGAGGGAAGAAAACGAAGCGTCGAGCAGCGGATCGATCGCCACCGTATGGCCGAGGCTAGCGAGGCGAGCAGCGAGATCGCCTGCATCCGCCTCGGGCCGGGTCACCAGGATCCGCATCAGGCGGTGGCGCGGAAGAAATCCCGGCCGGCCCGGGCGAGCAGTTCCTCGGCGGCATCATTTCCGAGCTTCATCGCATGGGTGGCGGTGCCCGAACGCTCGGTGGCGTGGTGTTCGCGGCCGTCGGGGGTGAGGATCTCGCCGCGGAAGCGGAGGCTGTCGCCGTCGAGTTCGGCCAAACCAGCGATAGGCGTGCGGCATGAGCCTTCGAGCTTGGCCAGGAATGCCCGTTCGGCTGCGACACAAATGGCGCTTTTCTCGTCGTTCAAAGGGGTGATGAGGCGTGCGGTTGCGATATCGGCGCCGCGAATTTCGATCCCGATCGCGCCCTGGGCCACGGCCGGCAGCATATCCGAAGTTGCGATGCGTTCGGTGATGCGGTCGGCGTGGCCGAGCCGATGCAGACCGGCGCAGGCGAGGAAAGTGGCGTCCGCGACCCCGTCACCGAGCTTCTTGAAACGCGTCTGGACGTTGCCGCGAAAGCCCACAACTTCGAGATCTGGCCGGATACGCTTGACCTGGGCCTGACGGCGGAGCGACGACGTACCGACCCGCGCACCGCTCGGCAGGGTTGCGAGAGAAGCGTGGCTGAGGCTGATGAAGGCGTCACGCACGTCCTCGCGCGGAAGCGTGGCGCCAATAATCAGTCCATCGGGCAACGCCGTCTGCATGTCCTTCATCGAATGCACGGCCAGGTCGATTGCGTTCGACAACAGCGCCTCTTCGATCTCCTTGGTAAAGAGCCCCTTGCCGCCGGCTTCCGACAACGGCCGGTCGAGGATCATGTCGCCAGTCGTCTTGATGACGCAGATCTCGAACGCGTCTTCGGGCAGGCCGTGGGCGGCCATCAGTCGGGCCCGCGTTTCGTGGGCCTGCGCCAGGGCGAGCGGCGAACCGCGGGTGCCGATGCGGATGGTCTTGGCTTGCAACAGTCGCGCTCCTAGTGATAGGCGGGCCCAAATGATACAGGGCCAAGTGTCAGGTCGGCCGGTGCCAGCGACGTGCCGGATCGCCAACGGTTGTTGCCCTGAATTTCCAGTACATTGCCCGCCGAAGCGTGGGAAGACAAATGAACGGTGGGCTTCGCATAAAATGAGCACCAGCAACTCGAACGGCGATCGCCGGATTTTGACCGTGCTCGGCATCGAAACGAGCTGCGACGAGACCGCTGCCGCCGTGGTCGCGCGGGATGCGGGGGGGCGCGGCCGGGTGCTCTCGAATGTGGTTCGGTCGCAATGGGATAGGCATCGGGCGTTCGGCGGCGTGGTGCCTGAAATCGCGGCGCGGGCACATATCGAGTGCCTCGACGAGTTGATCGCGCAGGCAATGGGCGAGGCCGGGGTCGGATTCGGCGCGCTGGATGCTGTGGCGGCGACCGCAGGTCCGGGTCTGGTGGGCGGGCTGCTGATCGGACTGGTGACGGGCAAGGCGATCGCGCTGGCCCACGGTAAGCCATTCGTTGCGGTCAATCACTTGGAGGCGCACGCGCTGACAGTGGGTCTGACCGACGGGTTACCACCGCCCTACCTGCTGCTCCTCGTTTCGGGCGGCCACACGCAGTCGCTGATCGTGCATGGCCCGGGCCGTTACGACCGGCTTGGCACGACGATCGACGATGCGCTCGGCGAAGCCTTCGACAAGACCGCGAAGCTGCTCGGACTGGGCTTCCCCGGTGGCCCGGCGGTGGAACGGATGGCCAAGCTCGGCCGACCAGGGCGTTTTTTGCTGCCGCGCCCGATGCTCGGCAGAGCGGAGCCGCACTTCTCGTTTGCGGGCCTGAAGACCGCGGTCCGGCATCAGGCACTGGCGCTTGCGCCGCTGCAAGAGGCCGATATCGCCGATCTCTGCGCAGATTTCGAAACGGCGGTGACGGCGAGCGTGTCCGACCGGGTATCGCGCGCCATGGATCTGGCGGACGACCGGCTGCTGCCCGCAACCAGGGCGCTGGTGGTTGCTGGTGGCGTTGCCGCGAACCAAAGTCTACGCGCAATGCTTGCGGGGCTCGCCGCGCGACGTGGCTACGTGCTGCACGCGCCGCCCATCGCACTCTGCGGCGACAATGCTGCGATGATTGCCTGGGCTGGCGCCGAGCGGGTGGTGCTGGGCCTTGTCGATGGGCTTGATGCGCCCGTGCGGCCCCGCTGGCCTCTCGACCCTGACGCGCAGTCGGCTATCGGCGCAGGCGTCAAGGCGTAGGGCCGTGACCGCCACCTGATGCGGCGCGCGGCATCAACAGCCTGAAACCGGCGCGGAAACGACGCGGATCAGGCGTCAACGGCGACCCGGCTCTTGGTCTCGTCTGGCGCGCCGAAGTGGCCGAAGTAGCGGGGATCAATCTTGGCGACCGGCAGAATAATGAGCACGTCCGTGGTGCCGAACTGCCGGTCGATGACCGCGCCGTCGCCAACGAACGCGCCAAGCCGCAGATAACCCTTGATCAGCGGCGGCAGCGCCTTCAGCGCGGCCTTGGTGTCGATCTTGTCCTTGGCGATGCGGTTGGTCGGAACGTAGAGGCAGTCGTGCGCCCGGCATCGCCATTCGGGTGGCGCCAGCGCATGATGATGCAGGAACGATAGCGCCATGGCATGCTCGTTCGGGTCGGTCCCCTCGAAGCTGGCGCAGCCGATCATCACGTCGACCTTGTGCTCGCGAACATAGGTCCACAGCCCGTGCCACAACAACTCGACCGACCGCTTGTTGCGATAGGGCTTCAGCACGCAAGAGCGGCCCAGCTCCATGAACCGCTGGTGCTTGTGGGCCGCCAGCATCGGGGCCAGATCATACTCGCCTTGGGAATAGAATCCGCCGGCACGGATGGCGATGTCCTGGCGAAGAATGCGGTACGTACCGACGACATTGGGGCGGTTCGGATTGGACCAGCCTTCGGCAGATGCGCTCCGCTTGGCGGTATCGATGACGAGCAGATGGTCACAGACGGCGTCGTAGGGGTCTTTGTCGCGGCGCCGCATTTGGGCGCTGATGCTCGGTTGAGCCGACATTTCCTCGTAGAAAACTTCATAGCGCAGCCGCTGGGCACGCTTGACGTCCTGGCGGCTGGCGGCGAGGCGCACTTCGAGGTCGCCGATGCGACCGTAGACCTTGGCCGGCCACTTTCTGAGTGCTGGGCGGAGATAGGGAACACCAGCATGCAGCGTGCGCAGGGCAAGCAAGCCTTTCGGTACGGCCTTCGAGATGGCACTGGCTGCAAATCGGCTGACCATATGCCGAGCCCGGTGCCTCATCGTCGCGTTCCCCCTCGACAGCGCCAAAAGCGGCGCGCTTGTCCAAGCATATTCGGTTGCAGTCCAAGCCCGCAGCTGTCGCGTGTCTGCGCGGGGCGAAGCTACCAAGTTCCCCGGCACGGAACACCCCGGTTCACTTGGCACATCCATCGCTGGTCAGCATTTTATGACGGTACGTTACTCTATTACCACGATTCCGTGACGGTTCTGCGAACGTTACGGGTGCGTCGCGGGGTGCCGGCAGGCCCGGCCCTGTGACCAATAAGCTTTCGATCTATACCGGCTGTTGTCGGGCGCTTGCGGTCAGGTGCATCGACGGCATCGAGCCGATTTCAGGACTGTGCTCGCGGGAGTGCGGATTCGGGAGAGATCGAACGGGGTAGCCAGCGCTCCAACACGCCGTCGAGTGCCAGCCGGTCGAACGGCTTGGAGAGATAGTCGTCCATCCCGGCATCGACGTAGCGCCGGCGATCCTCGGCAAACGCGTTGGCGGTCAACGCAACGATCGGCGGCCGCACGCTCACGGTTGGATCGGTCGCGTCAAATAGTGCCATGATCCTCTGCGCCGCTTCGACACCGTCGACGTGCGGCATGAAGATGTCCATCAGCACCAGATCGATGGCAGCCGCCTCGCCGTCGACGGCGGCCTGGATGCGGGCAATCGCATCCTGACCGTTCTTCACCCACTCGACGGCGCACCCTGAGCCCTCGATCATCCGGCGTGCGAGCAGCGCGTTGATGTCGTTATCCTCGGCCAGCAGTACGCGCGGCTGCCGCTGGAGGGCGCGATCGCCGCCCCAAAACGGCCGGTTCCGGTTGGCGTCGGCAACGACGGCCCGTCTCTCCGACGGGTAGTCCGGGGACGCCAGTCCGAGCTGGTCCAAAAAGGCTGCTGGCCGCACGGGCCGCACGAGGTACGCATCAAACCCCGCTTCGCGATAGTCCCTCAAGGCCGCGCGGGCCAAGACGTTCACGAGCAACACGCCGCGGACTTTCTCGGCCGGGGCGGCCGCGCGGGCCTCCGCCAGCAGCTCGGCGGCATCGCTCGCCCGGCCACCGGCGTCGACCACGATCCGGTTGAACGGAACGCCGTCTGTTGCCGCGCGCCGGACGACTTCGACCGCTTGCCGAGGACTGACGGCGACACACGGAACGTTCGCTTGCTGCAGGACATCGCGCAGCATCGTACGTTCGAACTGTCCCTCCATCGCCAACACGACCCGAACGTCGGCGTCGTGCCGGACTTCCTCGACGCGATCGGGGTCCGGCTCGAACACTTTGGCGGCGAGAGCAGTGACCGCGATCGTGATCGTGAACGTGGAACCGCGGCCGGGACTGCTCACGACCGAGATATCGCCGCCCATGGCGCCGGCGATGCGTTTAGAGATCGCGAGTCCGAGTCCGGTTCCACCATTGCGCCGCCTGAGGGCGGCATCGGCCTGCTCGAACTCCATAAACAGGGACTTCTTGTCCTCTTCCGACAGTCCGATGCCGGTGTCCCGGACCGCGATGCTGAGCTGGTACCGGTGGTTGTCATCCGGCGCCGGCTGCCCCGAAACGTGCACCACGATACCGCCGACGTCGGTGAACTTGATGGCATTCGACAACAGGTTGAGCAGCAACTGGCGGATGCGCGCCTCGTCGCCATGGAAGCGCCGCGGCAAGTCTCGGTCCAAAGTCCAGGCGATTTCGAGCCCCTTGTCGTAGGCGCGGGGCGCAAGCAACTCGACTGCCGCCTCGACACAGGGAGCGAGCGAAAACGGAGCTTCGGCCAGCACCAGCTTTCCCGCCTCGATCTTCGAAAAGTCCAGTATCTCATCGATGAGAGCCAGAAGCGTCCGCGCAGAGTGATCGATCGCCTCGACGTACGTCTGTTGTTCGGTCGTCGGCGCCGTCTCGATGAGCAAGCTCGACATCCCGAGAATGCCGTTCATGGGGGTGCGGATCTCATGGCTCATGGCGGCGAGAAAGCGCGACTTGGCGCGGTTGGCCGCCTCGGCTTGGTCGCGGGCCGCGGTCAGCTCGGCTTGGATGCGGTTGCTCTCAGTCACGTCGCGGCCAACGCATTGAAACTCGAACTGGCCAATGCCGGCCCCCGGCACAAGTTGCTCGTCCCACAGCATCCAGCGCGGACCGGCAACGGTCTCGACGAGCTGGATGGAGGTTCGGCGGCGCTCGTTGTCCTCGGTCAAGAGCCGGGTCGTGTCCGGGCCTTCGAGAACACGGAGCGCGAATGGATGGCCGATGGCCGCCTCAGGATCCTGGCCGAACACCCGCGCGAAGGCCCGATTGGCGAACGTAAGCCGGCCGTCGCTGTCCCGGCGGACGATAACGTCGTGCTGTTGATCGAGCAGATCGCGATAGCGGAACTCGCGTTCCGAGATTTCCCATTGCAAGTCCTGCAGCACTTCGATGCGCTGTTCGAGCCGGTCGCCGACGCCCGACAATTGCTCGATCGCAGGCGTCTGTCGCACACGGCCACGGTCCTGGCCGGCCAGGTGGAGCGCGGCGAGGCCTGCGGCAGCTGCGCATAAGGCCGCCACGTGAACCGTGCCGAACCCGGCCGGCAAATGCATCAGCATCGACAGCAGTGCGAGCGCTGCGACACCGGCAAGAATCCGCACTGATCGCTGCGCACGCAACGACCGAAGCGTCTCGATTTCAAGCACGGGCGCCGGATCGCGAGTCTCGGCGCACCAGTCCCGAAGTCGGGTCATCACCGCGAGCTTGTCGCCGATGCCGCCCCATGCCCCTTCGATCGCCGAAACGCGGGTCGAACGCGGAGTTCGGCTGGGAGCGGGCTTTGGACTTTTCACGTGTACTCGATTGCTACAGATTTCGAGACTACATTCAGCCTCAGACAACCATGCCGGCTTTGAGAAACGCTGAACCCGGCTGGTAAATGAAATCAAAGTCGATGCCTCTTTCCGGGACGCCATGAAGCGCCGAGACCAGATTTGTCTTTCCGCTGTGATTTTGTCGGGTTTGGTGGCGAGCGCACCGGATGCGCGCGGCGATCCGGCGAGGGCTGCAACGCAACCGCAGGCAGCGGGTTGGATCGAGGAGGCCTGGATCGGCGATCCGGCGGCGCCAATGGCGGCCAAGCTCGACACCGGCGCGGCCACCTCGTCGCTTCACGCCGAGGACGTAACCCGGCACGGCGCGGGCGGAGAAGAGCGCGTGACGTTCACATTCATCGATCGCAACGGTGAACGGCGGACGTTCGAAACCCCCATCGTTCGCTGGACGCGCATTCGACGCGCGGGTGCCGATCCGGACGAGCGGCCGGTGGTGCGTCTTGCGCTTTGTCTGGCCGGGGTGACGGCGCTGACCGAGTTCACGCTCGCCGATCGCAGCGGGCTCGACTATCCGTTGCTGGTCGGACGGTCTTTTCTTGCCGGCCGAGTGGTGGTCGATTCAGCCACGATGCACGCCGCCGACGGCATGTGCGCGGCGGGCCGCGGCAAGTAGCGGCCTGCGCGGGGTATACACGACTACACCCGTCGGGTCTTGGTGTCGTCGAGGCGGCGGGCGGCGTCGACGGTCATGATCGGCACACCGTTCTTGATCGGAAACGCCAACTGCGCCGCTTGGCTCACGAGTTCATTGGCTTCGGCGTTGTACGTCAGCCGTGTCTTGGTCAACGGACAGACGAGGATCTCCAGCAACTTCGGATCGACCTCGCCATCGGTGCTACGACCCGCTCGGTCCTGATCTTCGATGCTCACGGCGTATGCTCCTGGTCGGATTTTGCGGCCCATGCCTGCGGTCGCGGCGAAACGGGCTATTGCAGCGTGCCGCCGGAGCCAGAACTCGACGCCAGCTCCATTTCCGCAAGCGCAACCAGTACCTCGGCCCGGGTCTTGAGATCGGATGCCTCGAGCAGTGCCTGCTTCTCCTCGGGCCCGTAGGGGCTCATGACCGACAGCGCGTTGATCAGGATCTCGTTCGACGCGCGAGAGATCGAGTTCCAGTCCGCGCTCAGCCGATTGGCTTCCAGATAACTTTTGAGCACGCGCAACAGATTGCCGCGATCGACGTGCTCTTCGCCCTGGCCATCGGCGAAGTCGTGCGTGAAACGGTCATAGCTCACGCTCAGCGTCCGGTAGGATTGGGTGGTTTCAGCTTCGTCGATGGTATCGAAACGGCAGATGCCGGTCAGCGTGATGAGCAGGCGTCCGTCGTCGAGTTCCTGATACGATGTCACCCGGCCGGCGCAACCGATCCGCTTCAGGCCGATGGACTTGCCCGCCGGACTCTCGGGCGCGGCCTCGGCGGTTACCTGGGGCTGAATGATGCCGAGAATGCGCGCCCCGGACATCACGTCGTCGAGCATCGCCAGATAACGCGGCTCGAACACGCTGAGCGGCAGGGTGCTGCGCGGCAGCAGGATGGCGCCACGCAGCGGGAACACCGGAATGCGCGGTGGCAGGTCGGCGGGGCGGCGATACTGGTCGATCAAGGCCACGGCGCGTTTTTCCCGATGCTTTGCGGCGGTCCCAGAAGAGGCGAAGTCAAGAGAACAAGATGGACGATAGGCGCCGCCGCCCTTCGACTGTCAGGTCATCCTTTGGGCCCCATGCGTCGAACAATTGCACGAGTTGCTTGCGCCCAGCGTGGTCATTCCAGTTGCGGTCGCGGCGCACGAGCTCGAGCAGCGCCTCGAGCGCCTCGCTATTCTGGCCGCGGGCTGCGAAAGCCACCGCCAAGTCGTAACGTGCCTGGTGATCGGTTGGATTGGCCGCCAGCCGGGCTTGCAATTCGGCCCGGTTGTCCGCCGCACCGGCCTTTTTGGCGAGATCGAGAGCAGCGCGTACCCCCGCCACCGCCGTCGAGCCCTGCTTGTCGGGCGGCACCAGCGCCAGTGTCTGTTCGGCCCGCGTGAGGTCACCGCTCTTGAGATAGCAGCGGGCTAGGCCGGCCAGCGCCTGCGGGTTTTGTTGATCCTCGCGCAGCACGGCGGCATAGATTTCGGCCGCACTTTGAAGATCGCCGGCTTCGAGGGCGTCGTCCGCGGTCGTCAGGATCGTCGCGAGATCAGCCTCGGCTTCCTCTCCGACCAGTCGGTCGACGAAGGCGCGGACCGCACTTTCGGGTTGCGCGCCCGTAAATCCGTCCAACGGTCGGCCGTCGCGAAAGGCGTACACGGTCGGCAGCGATTGGACGCGCAACTGGCCGGCGATGCCCGGATGCTCGTCGGTGTTGATTTTGACCAGCCGGACCTTGCCGCCGTGGCTCTTGACCACCTTTTCGAGAACCGGCGTCAGCTGCTTGCACGGACCGCACCAGGGCGCCCAGAAGTCGACTATCACCGGTACACTGCGCGAGGGCTCGATCACGTCCTTTGCAAAACTGGCGGTCGAGCCGTCTTTGACGATCTCTACGTCGGCCGCACTCAGGGCAGCGGCTGGCTTCTTGGCACCGAAGTCCATGCTCGGTCTCACTCCTTGAATTCTGTTGTCGCTTGTCGTAGCGCCCCGCCCGTCGAACGGCAACCCGCGTCAACGGTTCGGCCCGACGGCCTCTGCCTTGCCCGGGGGCGCTGCTCACTCGCGTGGCGGCATCCACGGCACTCTGTTCTGGCCGAACAGGTGCTTGCAATCGCGGTTGGGTTGAGCCATAAGTCGGGACTGCGCCGCCTCACAGCGGCTGCCTGGACGCGGGTGTAGCTCAGCGGTAGAGCATCACGTTGCCAACGTGAGGGTCGAGGGTTCGATCCCCTTCGCCCGCTCCAACAACTTCTTTAGAAAATCAGTGTTTGCTCAGCTGTGCTCGATTTGGTTCATGGTCGGTCGGGCCGCGGGCGAGCACGCGTTGCGGCGACAAAACCTTCAAGTGCTCTCATCGCGCGCGACCAGTGTCCCGACGGCGAAAGGACACTCCCAACCCTGTGATTCCAGCACTTGGTATCAACGGAACGCAATCCACTCGGCGTCGTCATCCCCCGCCGAGGCATTCGCCAGAGACCTGTTGCACTTCGTTTGTGAACTCAGGGGACCCATGCAGGCCGCCGATGGAGCTCGAGTAGTCGTGTCTATGGCCGAGCCTGGGATGGGCCCAGGCCTGCGCATGTGTGACTGATTGACTTGGTCCGGAAGCAATCAACGCTTCGCCGGTAGCGGGTACGAGCATCCCTATGAATCTTGGTTGCGGTTCTCGTGTGATAGGGATTTCGAAGTCCGCTCGTCTGGAAGCTGCGTGAGTGCAGCGGAATCCGAAATCATCACACGCGTCTAGCGCGTGTTCCTTATGGTTCCGACATGTGCTCTCGACGGTGCAGCTGAGGGAAGCAAATGTCGGAACGCGCCCTAGGGTTCAACCTGGGCCGCGGCCTTCGAGACGACGACCTGAGGGGCAAACGTGCCAGGCACGCTGGCCGGCACTGGCTCCGCGACGTTGGCTGGCACGACGTTGGCCGGCACGACGTCGGCCGCATCGGCTGTCGCGGCGATCGTCTCGTGACCTGCAATCGTCGTCGTCAACGGCATCGAATCTGCCACGGCCGGTGCGGCCGCCGGACCACTCGGTGGCAGGACAGTCGGTTGAGCTGCCCGCTTGCCGCGCATTTCCCGGGGCTTTCCGGCCGCAAGACGCACCAGAACTTCGGCGGCGAGCGCCTTCACGGCAGCGCCGATCTGGCCCGGATACTTGGCCATGAACGAGCGATCGGGCGAACGGAAACGTGCGGCGTCTTGCAACGATCCCATTCGCGGAACGGCATCGGTAAAACATCGGTTTTCGGGATTATCGGCCAACCAGCGATGATACTCGTTGTCGGAGGTGGACGAATGATCCTTCATGTTGACGATCACACCCAAGTTCTCGGCGAAGCCCATTTCCGGGTTCAGCGACTTGAACCGGCGGAAGACTTCGAGACCGCAGACCGAGACGTAGTCGGCCTTGGTCGGCGAGATGTGATAATCAGCCTCGCGCAGCCAGCACTCGGTCAACACCGAGAGCCCCGGCGGGCAATCGATCAGTACGATGTCGAAGATGCTGGTGACCTCTGCCAGCAGTTGGCTGATGACCGTGCGCAGGCGGCCATGCAGGCTTTCCTTCGAGACTTCGCGTTCGAACAGCGTGAGCTGCATGTCGCTCGGCAAAACGTAGACCGAGCGCGCATCATCGACGTCGGACACGTTTCCAACGACGAACTTTGACCAAGCGGCGCTTTCGCCGTTCAGCACTGTCGCGACCAGAAAGTCGACGATCGTCAACCCATCGGTTTGCAGCCGGTGAAGGCTGTTGATGGTCATCAGCATGCTCGAGACGCTGGCCTGCGCATCGCTGTCGATGACGAGTACGGTCTTGCCGTGATTGGCGGAGAGCGTTTCCGCCAGAGCCAGAACCAGCGTCGACTTGCCGACGCCACCCTTGGTGTTCATCACCGCTATCGATGCATGCATGTCGGAATATGCCCCTCGGCCCACAAATAACGTCGATCGGTTGTCCATGCCGCCGCGTCGAGCGCTCGGATTGTGACCGCCATTGGATAGCAGAGGGATCACCGGTCGGGTGGCCCATTGCTCGACGGCCTGTGGACAGGCCGACGCCTACCTCCAGATCGTTATCCCGCCCCGCCCGTGGGCCGCAACACGGCTTTGGGGCCCGTGCCCCTCACTCGCGCCTTTGGCCCACTTTCGCCAACGAATGTTGACCGAACTTCACGACAGCAATACGGCGGGCGAGGGCAGCGCGTGGCGACGGCCCATTGGTCCGGTTCCCAATTCATGTGCAAGCCTATGATTCCCGTGTAGATTCTTCATCGGACGGGTGGTGTCGATACCAGCCATCACATGCATCACACGCGCGATTTGTGCCGAACGGCTTCTGTCGTGGTTGCGGCCGCCGACGAGCTGGCCTCGTCAATTGGTGCAATGGAACCCATCTTCCACTGCGGGTGTCCGCAAGTTTCAGCAACTTACGAGTGCAAACGAGTGTTCTCAGACCACGACGTTCGCTGTCGATTGCTCGGAAAAGTGAAGCGTACGTCGCGATCAGGACATGGGCATCGGACAACGAGCCGACGAAAAAGTCCGGGAGGCCATGGTTGAGCCGAAGCCCCCCGTGCGGCGCTTGTGCGTCGTTGATCAGCTTCAATTCCAAGCTTGCGTGGAGGCCCGCTCGCAACGTAGGACGGGGGGTAAAGTTTCCGTGTGGAGGTGAGTTTCATGGTTGCGTTCCCGTCGTTTCGTTACGGTCAGTTGATTGCGGTACTGGGTATCCTCATCTCGATCGCCCCTCTCGCGGGGTGCGGCGTCAACAACATTCCGACCTACGAAAACAGCGCCAAGGCCGCCTGGTCCGAAGTGCTGAACCAGTACAAGCGGCGGGCCGATCTGATCCCGAACCTGGTCGAGAGCGTAAAAGGCTTTGCCGAGCAAGAGCGCAAGGTGCTGACCGACGTGGTCGAGGCCCGCGCCAAGGCGACAAGCGTGCAGGTTCCGGCCGACATCCTGACCAACCCCGAGGCGATGAAGAAATTCCAGGAAGCCCAGAACACCCTGGGCGGCGCGCTGCGTCAGCTTCTGGTCGTGTCCGAGCGCTACCCGGATGTGAAGTCGGGCCAAAACTTCCTCTCCCTGCAGCAGCAGCTGGAAGGCACCGAGAACCGCATCGCCATCGCGCGCCGCGACTACATCCAGTCGGTGAAGGTTTACAACACCGAGCTCGTGACCATCCCAGGCCGCTGGTGGAAGGCATTCATGTATCCGTCCAACAAGGAGTTGGCGACCTTCGATATTCCGGCGGAAGAGGTGAAGACACCCAAGGTGGACTTCGGCACCAAGAAGTAGACGTGGCCCATCGGGTTCGATGCTGACGAACGGTATCCGGCGTGTCGAGCGATCGTCAGGCCGGATGTCCGGAACTTTCTTTCATCCAACGCGGTGCCTCAATTGCGAGCCCACCCCGCACCTCTCCCGGCCGGCTGCTCATCACGACCCTCGTCGCGGGCAGCGCTGACGCCATTGTTTTACCCCGTGCGGCGTCACGCCCGTTGGTTCGCGATCACGGTCGTGTGGGCCGTGGGCTTCGCGCTCGCAGGGATTGCGCAAGCGGAGCCGAATTTTCCCCAGTTGACCGGTCGCATTGTCGATCTTTCGGGTCTCATCAGTGACGTAGATAAACAGGCGATCGAGACCGAGATCAAGGCGCTCGAAGAGACATCGACCGATCAGATCGCGGTGATCACGGTGCCGTCCTTGCAGGGCTACCCGGTCGAGGATTACGCATACCAGCTCGGCCGCAAGTGGGGCATCGGCCAGAAGGGGAAAAACAACGGCATCTTGCTCGTGGTCGCGCCGAACGAGCGCAAGGTGAGGATCGAGGTCGGCCGTGGGCTCGAACCGCTGATGACGGACGTGATGAGCAGCATCATCGTCAACAACGCCATCATGCCGGCATTTCGTCGCGGCGACTTTTCTGGCGGAATCCGCGCGGGCGTCCGCGATATCAAGGACGTGTTGCTCGGCGATGCCGAGGAGGTGAAAGCCCGGGCAAGGGGCAAGCGCACCGCACCCGAGACCGATGTGGCGACGATCATCTTCTTCGTGATCTGGTTCGCGATCATAGCCTTCGTCGTCTACGCACATATCCGGCAGGCACGGCTCGGCCCGCAGACGCTCGATCAGCAGCATCGCCGCCGGCGCGGTCGTTTCCGCGACGATGGAATTGTCATATTGCCGGGTGGGTGGGGCGGTGGCAATGGCCAGTGGGGCGGCGGCTCGGGCGGCGGTGGCTGGTCGGGCGGTGGTGGTGATTTCGGTGGCGGCGGCGCGTCGGGCAGTTGGTGAGTTGCGGAGTTTGCAGATCATGGGCCTCATCACAAATTCCGACGAGCGGCGGATTTCCGCGGCGATCGCCGAAGCTGAGGGAGCGACCTCGGGCGAGATCGTCTGCGTCATCGCCGGCGAAAGCGACAGCTATCTCTACGCGCCGTTCATGTGGTCGGCGCTCATTGCGCTGTTGATCCCGTGGCCATTCATATATCTGACGTGGTGGCCGGTGCAGTGGATCTATGCGCTACAGCTGGCAGTGTTCCTGGTGCTGCTCGCCGCATTGTTTCCGAGGACGGTCCGGCTCAAGCTGATCCCGAAGTCGCTGCAGCGGACCCGCGCCCATCGCCGTGCCGTGGAGCAGTTTCTGGTCCAGAACCTCCACACCACGGAAGGCCGGACAGGTGCTCTGATCTTCATGTCCGTCGCCGAGCGCTATGTCGAGATCCTGGCCGACAAGGGCATCCACTCGAAAGTGCCGCCGGGGGCGTGGCAGGAGATCGTCGACCGGCTGACGCAGAAGATTGCCGGCGACCGCACCGCAGATGGGTTTATCGATGCCATTGCGGCGGTGGGAAAACTGCTGGCTGAGCATTTTCCGCCTGGGTCGGCCAGTCCTGACGAACTGCCAAACCACCTGATCGTGATCGAGTAGCACGCGACAGGGCAAGCAGGATCCGCGCCCATTCCCGGCTCGTGGATTCAGGACGCGTTCGCCGCGTCGCGGGTGAACGTGGCCCGGGGAAACGGTGCGGTGAGCTGATCGATGGCCTCGGCGAGGTCTTCGAGGTCTTCTCGCAATCGGCTTGCTGCGATTACGTTCTTGGCCTCGACGAAGTGATCGAGTGCATTGAGCTTGGCGCGTGCGGCATCTTCGAGCAGTCGCACACTGGCGCGGCGCTCACCCAGAGCCCAAAGCGCGGTGCCGCGCACCTGCTCGAACCCAGCCGCTTCCGCGGCAGAGAGGGCGCGTGAACTGGTCGACAGCACGATTTCCAGAAGCCCGATGGCATCCTGAAGCAAGGTCTCGTCCTGCTCGTGTGCCGCCATGGCGACATAGGCCCTTCCGAGAGCCCCCTTGCCGGTCGTCACGTCGAGTTTCGAGGTCACGGCATCAGCGTAGGCCAGCGCGGACTTGAGTGCGAGCACGGCTTCGCGCAACGGCTGGCCGTCACCCGTTTCCTCCGCGATTCGCACCAGGGTCTGTCCAAGACCGAGCTGCGCATCCGCCCACTCCTCCGGCGCACGATCCCTGGTCATCACGCCGAGCGCGGCTCTGAAGCGGAATGCCGCATCTTCAAGTGTCACGACGTCGCCCTGGAACTCGCCGGTGCCCTTCAGGGCGCGGGCGAGACCATACTGTGCGCGCGCCCATTCGGAAATCGATTGCAGGCGAGAATAGACGTCGACCGCCGGTTTGAAGTGAAGCGCTGCAGCGAGGAAGCGCTCGGGCCTATGCTCGCGGTTGCCGAGCAGCAGGAGCAGGTTGCCGAGAGCCACATTCGTTGCGGCCCATTCAATCGGGTTTGCTTCCTCAGACAGCGCACCGCCGGCCTCGGCATAGATCTGGGTCGCAGCGATAAGCGGCTGTTCGCGCCCGGAACGCGATCCCTCCTCGACCAGCAGTGCCGCCTGCATCAGAAGCAGCTGGCACTTTTGCAAGCGATCACTGGTCGCGACGCTGGCCACAGCTCCGGCCAGATGGCGTGCTGCTGATTTGAGGTCGCCCACAAGTTCGGCGAGTTTCGAACGGATGACACGCGCGGCGGTTAGGAACGCATTGTCCGCGTCGGGCGAGATAACGGACGCGGCATCGCCGATGGCGTTCTCGCTTGTCGAAAGCTCGCCGCGTTCGAGTTGCTCTCGTGTAAGCGCTATCGCGGCGGCAATCGGTCCCTTGGTGTAGGTGGATGCAGCCACTTGGAGCAGGGATTGAAGTTCGGCGACAAGGGCGGCCTTGCTTTCGAGGGTGAGAGGGTCCGGAGTGGCCTTGGCCCGGCATGCGGGGTCCGCCGTCACGGCCGCGTCCAAGGCTGCCGCCGGAATCATCCAGGCGTTGGCGACACGAACGACGTCTGCGCGTAGAGCCGGGTGGATCGGACCCGGTTGCTCCGCGTTCGTTTCACCAGCCGAGACCGTGAGATCGGAACTCTTGTCGTTGGAAGGTTCATTTGTGCTGGTTCGCAGATTGCGGCCGTAGCAGATTTCGAGCGCGGGACGAAGTTCCGAAAGGGCGTCACTCTGGGCCAGCAATGAGCCGATCATGCGCGCGAGCAGAAAGAAGCAGAGCGATTCGTCGAGCCCGGCATTTTCGATGGCACCGACCGAGCGGGCCTTCAGAATGATGTCGGAGGCGAGACGGTGGGCAATCAAGTCGCTGTTGCCGCCGGATCGCATGGCCTTGCGCGCTGCAATCAGCCCGACCATGAACTGGCCAGCCGGTAAGCGGTAGGTATCCATGATCCCCGGCAGTGCCGCCAGATGCGTGGCCAGAACCGCACGCGAGCGCTTGGACTGCTTCCATTCCTGCCACAGGTCGCGCACGAGACGGTCGACCAGCCGTTCCACAGGCTCCGCACCTGCGACCATGGCGAGCCGGCGCACGAGGTCCGTGCCCTGGATATTGGCGTCAGCGGGCGCTTCATCTGCGACGCCAGACGCCCAGAGCGCGATGCCCGCACCGACAAACTCGACAAACTCGACATGCATCGACCTGACGCCCTTCATATTCTGGCCAGACGTGTGCCTTCCCCACACGGCCACCGGGGGCGAGGCCGAACTTTACAAAGCATAAGGCCGTATGGTTCCCAATTCCTTACGAACAGCCGGATTTCGGGACCGCAGTAGAACACTGCCACGATCGAAGGCTTCTGGACGCCCGCATTCGTTTCGTGCTCGATGGGGGTGGCGACGGACTGCCCGCAACTGCGCACGAGGCTGGCTGACATGCATGACGCAACGGCGACGCAAACCATGTCTCTAACGCCCGAGATCGAGGCTGCAATCGAGGCCGCGGCCGATCGAACCGGTACCCATCGAGGTCACGGTGCGCTGATGCCGTTCGCGCATCGTCTGCTGCAGTCCCGCCACGGTGCTGTCCTGGAGCTGTCGGCCGCGGTGCAGGGCGCGCTGGCGGTCGAAGCGTTCGGCTTCGTCCGTGAACGGCCAGATCCAGGGCCCAAACTCCGCCACCGGCGCCTGAACGGCGATGGCAACGGCACGGTCGTCATCGAGATCCTCAACGACGATATGCCGTTCCTGGTGACGTCGGTGATCGCGGCCGTCCAAGGGCGTGGGCTTGCGGCATCGCATGTGCTGCATCCGATTCTGGTCGTCGAGCGCGACGGCGCCGGCCGCCTTGTCGCTCTCGCCGAATCCGGCTCGACGGCTACGGGGGGGGCGCTCAGCGAAAGTCTGATCGTCATTCTCATCGACGTGGCGCAGGAGGAAGCCACGGTCGATGGCCTGATCGCGGACCTGGTCGCGGTGCTGCGTGATGTAAAGGCGGTAGTCAGCGACTGGAAGCCGATGCTGGCGCGGCTCGATGCGGCCATCGTTGCGCTGGAGGCGGTCCCAGCCAGCACGGCCAGAGATCTGTCGTCGGAGACCGTCGCCTTCTGCAAATGGCTGCGAGAGGGCCAGTTCACGTTTCTCGGCATGCGCGAGTATCGCCTCGATGGAACGCCCGACACCGGCGAATTGGTCGGGGTCACAGGCTCCGGGCTGGGTATTCTCGCTGACCCCGCGGTTCAGGTCCTCCGGCGCGGTTCCGAGTTCGCCGCCATGACGCCGGAAGTTCGCCGTTTTTTCTTTGCACCGCAGTCGATCATCATCACCAAAGCCAGCGCCAGATCCCGCGTCCATCGCAACGTCCACATGGATTACGTGGGGCTCAAGACCTACGATGACGGCGGGGCGTTGAAGGGCGAGCTTCGCATTGTCGGGCTGTTCACGTCCGATGCCTATACGGCATCGCCGCTCGGAATACCTTTCCTCCGGCTGAAGGTCCGGCGCGTGCTTGCCGAGGCCGGCTACCCGCCGCGGAGCCACGACGGGCACGCGCTGCAGCATATCCTGGAGACGTTCCCGCGCGACGAGTTGTTTCAGATCGGCTCGCGGCAACTCGCGAAGTGGGCCGCAGCGATCCTCGATCTGGAACTCCGGCCGCGGACCCGCGTGTTTGTGCGCCGCGACCGCTTCGACCGTTTCGTCTCCATCCTCGCCTACATCCCGCGCGACAAGTTCTCGACCGCTATTCGAGAGCGCATCGGCACCATTTTCTGCGAGGTATTCGAGGGCCGCGTCTCCGCCTATCAACCGTCGTTCACGCAAGGACCGTTGGTGCGCGTCCATTTCATCATCGGACGGCCCGGCGGTGGCGTCGCCCCTGCGATCGCGGATGAAGAGCTCGAAGTGCGGGTATCAGCAGCCATCCGGACCTGGGACGACGAACTGACGTCGGCACTCCGATCCGGGCCGGGTGGCCCCGCATTGGCCGCGCGATACGCACAGGCGTTTTCCGCCGGATACATGGAGAGCTTCGGTGCCGCACGCGCTCTCGGAGATATTGCGCGCATCGAACGGTTGTCTTTGGAACAGCCACTCGCGATCGAGATCTATCGCGATGCCGATTCCGGGGTCGGCGAAGCCCGTGCAGCGATCTATCGCTTGGATGGGCCGATGCCGCTTTCAGAACGCGTCCCCGTGTTCGAGAACCTTGGTTTCCGGGTCATCGACGAGCGCACGTTCAGCATCGCGGCCGAAGGTGCAGGCGGTCGCCGCGAGGTGGCGCTGCACGAGATGCGCCTCTTGACGTTCGACGGCAAGCCGTTGAGCCTGTCCCGAGACGATAAACGGTTCGAAGCCTGCTTCCTGGCCGTAGCCCGCGGGGAAGCAGAGAACGACAGCTTCAACCGGCTCGTCATGTCGGCCGCGGCAGATTGGCGCGAAGCGGCCGTGCTGCGCAGCTACGCGGCCTATCTGCGGCAGATTCGTTCACCATTCGGGCCGCGCTACATCGCCGACACGCTCGACCGTCATTCAAACCGGACGCGCGACCTTCTCGACCTGTTCCGCACGCGGTTCGACCACACGCTCGGCCTCGATCCCGACGAGAGGTCTGCCCGTCAGAATGCGCTTCGCGAGCGTTTCGAGGCCGCCCTGACCGATGTCCAGAGCCTCGACGAGGATCGCATCCTCCGGCAGATGTTGAATGTGGTATGCGCGACGATCCGGACCAATGTCTTCAAGACGGCCGGCGAGGGGCGCCACTCGGAAGCAATGGCTTTCAAATTTCTCAGCAAGGATGTCGCGGGAGTGCCGGAGCCACGTCCGTTCCGCGAGATCTGGGTCTGCGCGCCGCGCGTCGAAGGCATTCACCTTCGCTTTGCGCCGATCGCCCGCGGTGGGCTCAGGTGGTCCGATCGGGCGCAGGATTTCCGCACCGAGGTTCTGGGGCTCGCCCGCGCCCAGCA
>PEQZ01000027.1 GCA_002928395.1 Hyphomicrobium sp. | reverse complement strand
GTTCGCCGGCAGATGCGCGTCCGCGCGTCGTCGAACGGCTGAAAGCGCTGGTCAAGTCGGCGCGCGCCGAGGCCCGGGCAGGGCTCGAAGCCGATGGCCGCGGACGGCGCTGCGCGGAAGGCTTGGCGCGGTTCCAGGACGAGTTGATCGGGCTGATCTACGATTACACCACAACGCACGTCTACCGGGCCACCAATCCCTCGGATGCCGAAAGTATGGCGATCATCGCGACCGGCGGCTACGGCCGCGGCCTGCTCGCACCGGGCTCCGACATCGATCTCTTGTTTCTGCTGCCCTACAAGCAGACGCCCTGGGGCGAGAGCGTCGCTGAATACATGCTCTACATCCTATGGGATCTCGGCTTCAAGGTCGGCCACGCGACACGCACCATCGATCAAAGTTTGAAGCTCGGCTTGCAGGACCTCACCATTCGCACGTCGCTTCTGGACATCTGGTTCATCTGGGGCGATCGCCGGCTGTTCGACGACCTCGAAAATCGGCTGCGCAACGAAGTCTTCGCGAACACGGCCCGCGCATTCATCGACGCCAAGATGGCCGAACGCGACGAGCGCCACCGGAGGACAGGCGAGAGCCGCTATAAGGTCGAACCCAACGTCAAGGATGGCAAGGGTGGGCTCCGCGATCTTCACACACTGCATTGGCTATCGAAGTATCTCAACGGCCAAGACGTCGGCCAGGCGTCGGTCGATGCCGGCATCTTCACGGTGGACGAGGTGCAGACGTTCCGCCGCTGTGAGGACTTCCTGTGGAGCGTGCGCTGCCACCTTCATTTTCTAGTGGGCCGCGCCGAAGAGCGCCTCACTTTCGACGTGCAGCCGGCGTTGGCCGAGCGGCTCGGCTACCGCACCAACTCCGGACTGCGCGCGGTCGAGCGGTTCATGAAGCACTATTTTCTGGTCGCCAAGGACGTCGGCGATCTCACCACGATCCTGTGCTCGGCGCTTGAAATGCAGCAACTGAAGACTGCGCCGGGACTGAAGCGGTTCATCGAGAAGCTCGACTGGCGAACACGGCGGCAGGTACGCCAGCGCACGGATTTCCGCATCGAGAACGCGCGGATCAACGTGGCCGACCCGGACGTGTTCAAGCGTGATCCGGTCAATCTCATTCGCTTTTTTGCGCAGGCCGAACAAACCGCCACGTTCCTGCATCCGGATGCGATCCGGCTGATCCGGCGGTCGCTGCGGTTGATCGATCATTCGCTGAGGGCGAATGTCGAAGCCAACCGGATCTTTCTCGAACTGCTCACGGGCCATACCGATCCGGCCGCCACGCTGCGGCGGATGAACGAGACCGGCGTGCTTGGCAGGTTTATTCCGGATTTCGGCCGCGTCGTGGGCATGACGCAATTCAACATGTACCACCACTTCACCGTGGACGAGCATCTGATCCGCACCGTCGGCATGTTGACCGATATCGAGAATGGCGGGGCCGCGGCCGAGTTGCCGTTGTCGACCAAGCTTATAAAGACACTTCAGAATCGCCGGGTGCTGTTCGTCGCTGCCTTTCTGCACGATATCGGCAAAGGCCGCGTCGAAGATCACTCGGTGGTTGGTGCCCGCATCGCGCGCCAGGTCTGCCCGCAGCTTGGTTTGACCCCGGCTGAGACCGAATTGACGGCGTGGCTGATCAACGAGCATCTGAGGATGTCCAACATCGCCCAGAGCCGCGACATCTCCGATCCCATGACGATCCGCGACTTCGCCAATGTCGTCCAGAGCCCGGAACGGCTGAAACTGCTGCTGCTGCTCACGGCCGCCGACATCCGCGCCGTCGGACCAGGCGTGTGGAACGGCTGGAAAGGTCAGCTGCTGCGCACGCTTTACCACGAGACGGAGCCGCTGGTGGCTGGCGGCCACACGTTGCAGGAGCGCGGTCATCGGGTGTCTGAGGCACAGATGGCATTGCGGGCGGCACTGCCCGAGATGACGGCAACCGAGGTCGATCGCTTCGTCGCGCGGCAGTTTCCCGACTACTGGTTGCGCACGGACACCAAAAAGCAGTCTGACCACGCGCGCCTCATCTCGCGCGCCGAACAGGCAAATGTGTCGCTCGCAAATGACGTATCGACAAATGCGTTTGCCGCCATCACCGAACTTACGATCTTCGCGCCGAACCATGCACGCCTGTTGTCGCTGTTCGCAGGCGCTTGCGCCGCTGCCGGAGCCAACATCGTCGGCGCGCACATCACGACCACCCGCGACGGCTTTGCGCTCGACACCTTCCTGCTCGCCCGCGAGTTCACCACCGATGAAGACGAACTTCGGCGCGGCAAGCGCATCGGCGACACCATCGACCGCATCCTGAAGGGCGAGGTCAGGCTGCGCACGCTGCTCTTGAAGCGCCGGATGGCGGAGCGGCGCATCGAAGCATTCGCGGTGGTGCCGGAAATCGTCATCAACAATGCGCTATCTGAGCACTATACGGTTGTCGAGGTCGCCGGCCGCGATCGCCCTGGATTGCTTTACGATCTGACCGCGGCCATTTCCGACTTGAACCTCGACATCACGTCCGCGCACATCACGACGTTTGGAGAGAAGGCGGTCGACGTGTTTTATGTCACCGACCTGACCGGCAAGAAGCTCAACAGCGAAACGCGCGAGAAGGCCATTCGCGAGCGGCTCGAGATCATACTCGGCGGGGGTGCCGCGGAGGCAGAGCCCGCATAGGGGCGGTGGCGGGTGGTTCGTCCCGAGCTGTCGCATGTGGGCAAGCCGGCAACGGCGGGCGCTGAGAATCGGCTAAGTCGATACGGGCTGATTGCCCGGCCCCGGCTTTCATTGTACGCCGATTGAATATTGTTTTCCTGGGGTGCCGGCGAGGCTCGACAATGTTGTTCCGCGTTTTCCTGATCGTCATTGCGATCCTTGCGGCTCAAATGAGCCGGGCCTGGGCTCAGAATGCTCCCGGCGGTTCTCTCGATGACCAACTCAGGGTCGTCGCAATACAAGAATTACTGATCGGCAGCGGTAACCTAGACGTCGAGGCCGGTCACGTCAGCCAGCCGGAGCTGCAGGCCGCTGCCCTGGACTTCAGGAACGGGATTGGGTCCGGCGAAAAAGGCCCGTTTACCGAATTGGAATTGCAGAAGCTGCAGGACGCGGCGGATGCATTCCTGGCGTTCGCCGATTACACGCGGGTTCGCGATCCGGATACCGGCATTACGGTAACGCTGCCGCGCAATCTTTTCAGCCCTATTCCACGGCCGAAGTCGTCGCCCGATCCCAACTGGACCACCTTTGTCTCGAGCTATGGCGGCATGCAGATCCATGTTTTCCGCTACCGTCTGTTCGCGGAAACGCCGGTCTCGCTGCTGTCGCGGCTGGTCGAGCGGCGGCAGAACATCAATTTCGAACGCCTCGACATTGCCGGCAACGAGTTCGCGGTCGATGCGACGGCCGACTTCAGCAGTGGCAAGAGCTATCTCATCGCCATGCGGGGCTGGGAGACGGATGGCTACATTATTGGTTTCCAGGCCGTGTTCGACGTCGACTACAGCCCGGCGCTGCAGGTGCCTGACCTCGTGGTGCCCACCAACGTCAAGTCAACAGTCTATCGCAACGGCCGATCGAGCGGCCGCCCGGAGCAGGTCACCGAGCGCGAAGGCAACTGGCGGCACGTCGTCAAGGCTCTGACGAACCGCATCAGCTCGGATTTCGAAGTCAGCAACGGCTGGCGGAAGATTTCGAGTGCCGAGTGCAAAAAGCGCCGGCTGACGACCGGCCGCGGCGGCCAGGATGGGCCCAAGATCGTGCGGGTCGTGTTCGCCACCGATCGCAAAAAGGCGGAGCCGCCGGTGCCGGCGGCGCCGAACGCCAAGCCCGACGTCGATCAATTGTTTGCGGCAACGCCTGACGACCGCCTTCACGTCGGCTGCGCGATCGTGAGCGTGCCACCCGATCCCGCGATCGCGGCCAAAGTGCCGAGGCCCAAGCCCAACGGACGCGGGCAGGTCGAGCCTTTCGACGCCCAGAAGCATTTCGGTATCGATAGCGTGGTCGATCTCGGCTCGAGCGCGCGCCTTGGCCGCGGCGAAGAGTTCATTCTGGTCGACGAGGGCAAGGAAGGCGCATTCGAGCGGGCGCTGCTGTTCATCCACGGCTACAACACATCGTTTGGCGAAGCCCTGCTCCGCGTTGCCCAGATCGCTGCAGCCGTCGACGAGAACCTGCGCGTCTATATGTTCAGCTGGCCATCGCGCGAGCGCTACTTCTCTTACGTCGACGATCTCGACAACGCCGAGCGGGCAGAGCAGTCGTTGCAGTATTTCATGAAGCTGATCCTGCGCGACGCCAACGTGCGGCAGCTAGATGTCATCGCCCATAGCATGGGCTCGCAAAGCCTGCTGCGGTCCGTCGATGGTCTGCGCGCCGTGTTCGATCAGCGCGCGTGGGGCATTGAGGCCGGGGCCGGGGCAGATGCGGCTAAGCCCTCCCAGGTCCGATTGCGGCTCGGGCAGGTGATCTTCGCGGCGCCCGACGTCTCGCGACCGATCTTCGAGCGGCAGCTGGCCATGCTCGCTCCCTACGCCGCCGCGTCACGGTCTACACGTCTGCCGTCGATCGCGCACTGTGGCTGTCCGAGTTGCTGCGCTTCAGCCCGCGCGCCGGATACCTCGGCACGGCCAAGGAACCGGTCGAGGCGAGGGGCGTCCATATCATAGATGTAACCGGCAAGCCCTTGCCCAAGCTGTCGCCCAGGCGACTGACGGAGTTCAACCACAACTACTTCGTCGAGAACCCGTCCGTGTTGCGCGACATCCAGTCGATTTTGAAGGACGCGACGGCGCGAAATCCGAGGCGGCGCGCCGAAGCGGTCAAAGGTCGTCTCCTGCACACGTTCCTGGAGGTGCCGTATTCCGGCCGGTTCGATAGTTTTTATTGGAAGCTGATCGATCCGGTCGGCCGCTGACGACCTGGTGCGTGGCGGCGCCGCGCTGCTTTAAGTTGCGGCCTGCGCGGTTGTCATCGCCGCTGGAAGGACTAGATTGCGCCGGCCTCGTCGGCCGGTCGTCCGGCTTGTCTGGTCCCGCTGCCACGATTGGCCAATCACTCATTCGGATACCGCCTGATGAACCTCTATCGCGCATTCGCGACCGTCGGCGGCCTGACCATGGTCAGCCGCATCCTGGGGTTTGCACGTGATATTCTGATTGCCGCGGCACTGGGATCTGGGGCGGTGGCCGACGCCTTCTTCGTCGCTTTTCGGTTCCCCAACCTGTTCCGCCGCCTGTTCGGCGAGGGTGCATTCAACGCGGCGTTCGTGCCGCTATTTGCGAAGAAGCTCGAGAGTGACGGCCCGGTCGCGGCCAAGGGATTTGCGCAAGAGGCGCTTTCCGGTCTCCTCTGGCTGCTGCTGATACTCTCGGTGGTGGCGATTGCCGCGATGCCTTGGTTGATGCTGCTGCTGGCGCCCGGCTTCATCCAGAACCCGACGAAGTATGAAATCGCCGTGCTGTTCACCCAGATCGCGTTCCCCTACTTATTGTGCATGTCGCTGGTCGCGCTGCTGTCGGGCGTCCTGAACTCGATGCACAAGTTCTGGGCCGCGGCCGCCGCCCCCATTCTGCTCAACGTCGTTCTGATCGCTGCGATCTCGTTTGCAATCTGGCTTGGCTTCAGCCGGCAACCGGAGGCAGGCTTCATCCTGGCGGTGGGTGTCACGATCGCCGGTCTCGCCCAGCTTCTCATGTTGGTTGTTGCCACGCGCCGGGCCGGCATGCGGATCGGGCTCGTGCGGCCGCGATATTCGCCCGACATGAAGCGGTTGGTGGAACTCGGTGTTCCAGGGCTCGTCTCGGGCGGCGTGACGCAGATCAACATCGTCGTCGGCACCATCATAGCGTCCTTGCAAGCGGGCGCGGTGTCCTACCTCTACTATGCCGACCGGCTATATCAGCTGCCGCTCGGTATCGTTGGCGTGGCCATCGGCGTCGTGCTGCTCCCGGATCTCGCGCGCAAGCTGCGCAGCGGCGACCACGCGGCCGCGCTCGATAGCCAGAACCGATCGTTCGAGTTCGCGACGATGCTGACGCTACCGGCGGCGGTTGGTCTCGCCGTTGCCGCAGAGCCGATCATCCGCGTCCTGTTCGAGCGCGGTGCGTTCAGCGCGCAAGATACGCCCGCCACGGCGTGGGCGCTGGCTGCTTTCGCGCTCGGCCTGCCGGCGTTCGTGCTGATCAAGGTGTTCCAGCCCGCGTTCTTTGCGCGCGAGGACACCAAGACGCCGATGCGGTTCGCGGTGCAGAACATGCTGATCAACGTGGCGGGGTCGCTGGTTCTATTCTTCGCATTCAAGAAAATGGGGATGTGGCCGCATGTCGGCATCGCGCTTTCGACATCGATCGCGGGTTGGGTCAACGCACTGATGTTGTGGCGAGCGCTGACCGCCAAAGGCCAGTTCGCGTTCGATGCGCGGCTGTCGCGAAACATCATCCGGATTGTACTCGCGAGTGCGGCCATGGGCGCGGCGCTCATCCTGCTTTTGCCCTTGGCGTCCGGCTTCGTCGAGCCGCGGCAAGGCTTCGTTGTCCAGATCCTGGCTTTGGGTCTGCTGCTCGGTGTCTGCTTCGCGGTCTATGCGGGCCTCATCTTTGCAACAGGCGTGCTGGACAAGGCCCAGTTCGCGCGGTTCTTTAGGCGGCGGCCGGCGACATCCTGACGATCTGGCCCCGCAACCATCGCTTGCGTGCATCCGGCGCCCAGTTCATAACCCGCGCCGCAATTCTTCGAGGGTCCCCATGCAAATCACACCGCGCGTCTTCTCCGGGATGCAGCCGACCGGCAGCCTGCATCTCGGCAACTATCTCGGCGCGATGGTCAACTGGATCGAACTGCAGAAGACGCACGCCTGCATCTATTGCGTTGTCGATCTGCACGCCATCACCGTGTGGCAGGACCCCGACGAGTTGCGCCGGTCGATCCGGCAGGTGACGGCTGCCTACATCGCAGCGGGCCTCGATCCTCAAAAAAGCGTGCTGTTCAACCAGAGCCAGGTATCGGCCCACGCCGAACTCGGCTGGATCTTCAATTGCGTGGCCCGCCTGGGCTGGCTCAACCGCATGACCCAGTTCAAGGAGAAGGCTGGCAAGGATCGCGAGCAGGCATCCGTTGGCCTCTACGCCTACCCGAATCTGATGGCTGCTGACATTCTCGCCTATCGTGCGACGCACGTGCCGGTGGGCGAGGACCAGAAGCAGCACCTGGAGCTCGCACGTGATATCGCGCAAAAGTTCAACAACGACTTCAAAGAATCGATCGTCGCCCAGGGTATCGCGGACGGCGTCTTCTTCCCGCAGCCCGAGCCGGTGATCACGGGACCGGCGACGCGCGTCATGTCGCTCCGCGACGGCACCAAGAAAATGTCGAAGTCGGACCCATCCGACCTCTCGCGAATCAATCTTTCAGACGACGCCGATACTGTCGCCAAGAAGGTTCAGAAGGCCAAAACCGACACCGAGCCGTTGCCATCGGAGACGGCCGGTCTCGAAGGGCGGCCGGAGGCCGACAATCTTGTCGGGATCTACGCGGCGCTGGCCAACATCGGAAAGCAGCAGGTGCTGCGCGACCATGGCGGGCAGCAGTTCTCGCAATTCAAAAGGTCGCTGGTCGAGGTCGCGGTTGCGAAACTTGGACCGATCGCGGCCGAGAGCGAGCGGCTGATGGCGGATCCCGCCGAGATCGATCGTGTGTTGGCCGATGGGGCCGAGCGGGCTCGCGCCATTGCGCGGCCCGTGATGGAAAAGGTCAAGGATATCGTCGGGCTGATCCGGTCGTAGGCGGGCTGGCTGGCTGGGTCGGCGAACCTTTGAACAGGACACCACTTTCAGCCGATGATTTCTCCCGGCTCCCCTCGCGAAGTTCGATCAAGTCTTCGCCAAAAGGACCCACGTCGCTGCTGCGCTGCATCATAAAAAAATAGTGCAGCCAGCACTGGACGAACAGTGTTGTGAGTGTCGTTCTCGCGTGCCACGGTGCTCGAATGCCGAAACTCAAGAAACGTCGTTCGTTCGAAGCCGGCCATTTCCGCAAGTTCCTGCTCGTCGTCGACGACAGCGCGGAGGTGGAGTCGGCTCTGTTTTACGCCGCGAGCCGCATCCAGCACTCGTCTGGCGCGCTCACCATGCTTTATGTGATCGAGCCGCAGGAATTCCAGCACTGGATGGGCGTCAAGCAGGTGCATCTGGAAGAGCAGACCACCAAGGCCAAAGCCTTGTTCCGCCTGTTTCGCCGCAAACTCGTTCTGGCCGGCTTCGAGGGGCTGTTTGCCGAAGAGGTGATCCGGGAGGGTGATCCGGCGGAGCAGATCGTCGCGCAGATCGACGCCGACGAGGATATCGCGATCCTTGTTCTCGGGGCCGCGACCGACGTCAAGGGCCCCGGCCCGCTGGTCACGTCGCTCGCGACAGGCAAGGTTGCGGGCACGTTCCCAATTCCCATCACCATCGTGCCCGGCGATCTGTCGCTCGACGACATCAAAGCCCTGGCGTGACCCGTCAGCATCGATCGTCCGATGATTGCCCGATCAGTTGAGGAAAATTCGGACTACGGTACTCGACTTTCGCGGACGGTGCGCTTATTTCTCTAGAACTGTTCTAAAGGTGCCAGTCTGGAGGTGCCAGTCTGGAGGTGCCGGTCTGCGATAGGCTGCGCCGCTGCCGAGGCGTCCGAGTGCTCAGTTGAACGCCACCTTGGCCAGAACCAAGTCCAAAATTCGCTGGTTCAATGACGACGACGGAGGCAAAAGGCCATGTTCATCCAGACTGAAGCGACGCCCAATCCGGCAACGCTCAAGTTCATACCCGGCCGCACGGTGCTGAGTGACGGCACCGCCGATTTTCGCTCCGAAAGCGACACGTCCGCATCTCCGTTGGCCGCACGCCTGTTCGAGATCGACGGGGTCAGTGGCGTGTTCCTCGGCTCGGATTTCATCTCCGTCACCAAGGGCGCGGCAGAGTGGCAACACCTGAAGCCAGTGATCCTCGGCGCGATCATGGAGCACTATTTGTCGGGCGAGCCCACGGTCGCTGGTGGCGGCGCCAACGATACCGCAGGCCAAAGCTACGACCCCGCCGACGAGGAGGTTGTCAGAACGATCAAGGAGTTGCTTGAGACGCGGGTGCGTCCAGCCGTTGCCCAGGATGGCGGGGATATCACCTTCTCCGGCTTCCGCGACGGAGTGGTCTATTTGCATATGCGCGGCGCATGCTCGGGTTGCCCCAGTTCGACGGCGACACTGCGCCACGGTATCGAAAACCTGCTCCGTCATTTCTGCCCGGAAGTACAAGAAGTACAGGCCGTCGCCGCGGGTTGAGACCCGACGCGCAACTGGTGGCAAAAGCCCCGCAGTTGGACGGGGCTTTTTCTTGCGCGATAATCCCGAACCATTGGTCCAACCGAGGAGCAATCCATGTCGAACAAACTTGAGGCCGCGGCACTCGATCAACTGTTCTTCTCCGCCCGCACGCACAATGCCTGGGCACCGCGCGAGGTGCCGGATGCGCTGCTGCGCGAGCTGGTCGACCTCATGAAGTGGGCGCCGACGTCGGCGAATTCGTCGCCTGCGCGCATCGTGTTCGTCACATCGGCCGCGGGCAAGGCACGGTTGAAGCCGTTGCTCATGGAGGGCAACGTCGAGAAGACGATGGCCGCACCGGTAACGGCGATCATCGGACACGATCTGAAGTTCTACGACCATCTCGCGAAACTCTTTCCGGCCGCGGATGCGCGCAGCTGGTTCAGCGGCAACAAGGAGTTTGCCGACACCAGCGCCTTCCGCAACGGCAGCCTGCAAGGCGGCTATTTCATTCTCGCCGCCCGCGCACTCGGGCTCGATTGCGGGCCGATGTCGGGCTTCGACAACGCCGGCGTGGATGCAGAGTTCTTCGCCGGAACCGAAGTGAAATCGAACTTTATGTGCAACGTGGGCTACGGCGATCCCAAGGGCCTCTATCCGCGCGCGCCGCGGTTCGACTTCGACGAGATCGCCAAGATCGTATGAGCCGGCGGTGCGTCAGACCGGACGCGGGAGCTTGGACTGCACCCGTTGATCGAACCGCGCCACGTTGACGATCACCCGCTTGTGAGTGCCGCCGCCGATCACCTCGAACGGATCGCGGGCCGTAACCTTGAGCGTCACGGTGCGGCCGTCCACCGCGATGATCTCGGCCACGGCCTCGATTCGGTTGCCGACGGGAGTTGCGGCCGTGTGGCTGACGTCGAGATGGATGCCGAGGCTCTGGTGGCCGGGTGGTAGCAGCGGTTCGACCGCGGCCAGTGCCGCCGCCTCGATCACGTTGATCATCACGGGGGTCGCCAGTACGGCGATCTTGCCCGAGCCCACCCGCTCGGCGGTATGCTCAGGCCCGACCAAAAGATCAGCTGTGCCCTGGTGTCCGGGTGTCAGTCGCGAAAAGTCAGTCATGGCGTCTGGCCTCGCATTGGCAATGGACCCGGCTACGGCGATGTATCGATTGGCATTATGTATACCAGAATATGGTTCGGACATGAAACCGTCCGTTGGGCGCTTGCCTGCTCGAAGCGGTCCGTCAAGCGTCCGCTGCAACTACTGGCTGGCGCTTCCTGGCCGCGCCGCCTATAGCGAGCGCCCATGAACATCCTCGGCATCGATACCTGTTTCAATGCTTGCTCGGTGGCGGTCCGCTTCGAGCGGCCGGGCGTCGCGCAAACTGTCTGGGGCGAGCAGCGATTGATGACGACCGGTCATGCTGAACAGCTGATGCCGATGATCGATCGCGTGATGCGTAGCGCCGGCATGGCGTTCGCCGATATCGAGCGGATCGCAGTGACGCATGGTCCGGGTACGTTCACGGGCACGCGCATCTCGGTCGCCGCGGCGCGGGCGCTGTCTCTCGCCCTCAGGGTGCCGGTGGCCGGTTTCTCGAGCCTGCGCGCCATCGGCATGCTCGCAATCGAGCGCATTCCGGACTGCAGTGGTGATCGCGACGCGGTGCTCGTCGTGCGCGATGCCCGTCGTGACGAATGCTATGCCGAAGTCGTCGATGTGCGGGGTGCCTCCCTCACGGGACCGTTGCTGCTATCGGCGCAGGCGGCGGCGGCTCTGTGTCCCGGCTATCGCCTGTTTGCCGTCGGTACAATGGCCGATCAGGTGGCCGAAGCGGGGCGGGATCGGGGCCGCCATATCGTCGCCGGGTTCGAGGGGTGTTTTCTCCCCGAACACGCGGAACCTGATATCGCGAGCGTCATCGGCTTGGCCCAGCTTGCGGCACCGCTCGATGCCCTGGTCCGGCCGCTTTACCTGCGTCCACCCGACGCCAAGCCGCAGGATGGAAAGTCGATCCCCCGCGCGGCCACCGCCTGCACCGCAATACGTCCGACCAGCGAGACCTAGCCCGATGCGTGGTCAGACCATCGCCAGATTTGTGCCTTGCAACGCGACGGCAGCCGACACCGCGGCCATTGCCGGGCTGCATGCCCAATTCTTCTCCCCGCCATGGGATGAAGCGGCCGTTGCCGACGTGTTGCGCCATCCGGGTTCGGTCGCGCTCGTCGTCCGTGCTCCGGACAGTGCCCGGTTGCTCGGCTATATCCTCGGTCGCGTCGTCTCCGATGAAGCCGAGATCCTGAGCTTGGGGATCGCCGAGGAGGCACGGCGGCTAGGCCACGCCAGCGGTCTGGTCGCTCGACTTGGTGAGGGCGCACATGCCATGGGAGCCGCTCGCCTCTACCTCGAGGTCGCCGCGGGGAATGGGCCGGCCATAGCGCTCTATCAGCGGTTGGCGTTCAAACGGCTCGGGGTCCGGCGGGGGTATTACCGGCATCCAGGACGGATGGCGGAGGACGCGCTGTTGTTCGGCCGCGATCTCGTGTCGATTGCCGGCGTAGACTGACCCCGTCGGCTTGCCTATATATCGCCCACGACCTTCAAGCCCTCGTGTTGAGTGCGTTCGTGCGCCAAACTTGCCATGAGACAGCGTGTGAACCCATTGCTTATGGGCAGAGCACATGTGAACCGTGTGCGTGTGTCGAGCCTCAGAGGCTTCAAAGCCCATGATCGTTGCCAAGGATAAATCTTTGTCCCGCATCGAGCGGTTGTGCGCCGACGCCGGCTTGCGCATGACCGGTCCGCGCAGGGTCATCGCACGCGTGCTGTCCGACGCGGCCGATCACCCGGATGTCGAGGAAGTGCACCGGCGCGTGGCGAAGCTCGAATCGGGCGTGTCGCTGTCGACCGTCTACCGGACGTTGCGGTTGCTCGAAGGCAAGGGCATTCTGGAGCGGCACGATTTCGGGCGCGGGCGTAGCCGTTACGAGGAGGCGCGCCGTGGTCACCACGATCATCTCATCGACATCGAGACGGGTGCCGTGATCGAGTTCAAGAGCGAGGAGATCGAAGCCTTGCAAGAGCGGATCGCCCGCGAACTCGGTTTCGAACTGGTAGGCCACAGGCTCGACCTTTACGGCGTACCCGTCCGCCGCAAGCGGAAACAGCCGTGAGCAGGCTCAGGGCTGGATCGATCCTGATCGGGTTCGCGGCTCTCACCTTGCCGCTGATGCCAGTCCAAGCATTGTTCGTGAGGACACACACGGGTTTGGCGCGGCGATTTCCGCACTGGTACCACAAGCAGGTCTGCAGGCTGATCGGCGTGAAACTGCATATCGACGGCCAGGTTGCCCGTGATCGGCCGGTGCTGATCGTCGCCAATCATACCTCGTGGCTCGACATCCCGGTGCTCTCGGCCGTCGCGCCGTTGTCGTTCGTGGCCAAGAAGGAAGTGGGCAGCTGGCCGTTCGTGTCGTCACTCGCGCGATTACAGCGCACGGTGTTCGTCGACCGCGAACGCCGAGCCACCGTCGCCGACACGGCAAACGAAATCCTTGAACGGCTCGCGGGCGGTGACAATGTCGTCCTGTTCGCGGAAGGTACGTCGAGCGATGGCAACCGCGTGCTGCCATTCAAGACATCACTGTTCGCCGCCGCCAAACCGCCCGCCCGCATGGACACCCAGTCGCCGGATGCCGTGGTGCAGACGCTGTCGATCGTCTACACCCATCTGAACGGCGTTCCGCTCGGCCGCGCCGATCGCCCGCTCGTCGGCTGGTATGGTGACATGGATATGCAAAGCCACGCTTGGCAACTGTTGCAGGCGGGAACCCTGGATGTGCGAATCCGCGTCGGCCCACCAGTACCGCTGTCTGAATTTACCGACCGCAAGGACTTGGCCTGTCGCAGTGAAAATCAGATCCGCGATCATGTCGTGCGGATATTGCGGGATCGTGCCGCGGAGGACGTGCTGCAGGTCACGTCGCCAAGCGAGGAAAGCAAAAAGGCGGCGCGTATGGTGCGCGTGACGGCCCCAGAGAAAAAGTGGACATGATGGCTGGATCAAACGCCCATCCGAAAGGTGTCGGTCGACCCGGGTTTGCTCGAAAGTCGCCGAGTTGGTCTACTCGTCACATAGTCTTTACGTGACTGACTGATCGCACCCGATAGATTTTCTGATCTCACTTGGAAAAGCAGTTTTGTTTCAATCAAACGGGACAAACCGTCGCGCGCATGTTGCATTGCAGCAAGAGACCTGTGCAAGCTGGACCCGCAGTGGCGGGGAGGCTGTCGGATGAAACCCTTGCGCTGCGCCAAGGTCGGTTAACCGGATCGGAAGCGGTTGTGGATAAACTCGCACCCCTGTTGTCGGACTTAGTGCGCGGAGACGATGCGATGCCTGCGTCGAAGAAGGTCTTCGTCAAGACGTACGGCTGTCAGATGAACGTCTACGACAGCGAGCGCATGACCGAGGCCCTTGCGGCATCTGGTTACGCCGAGACGTCGCAGATCGAAACGGCCGATCTCGTCGTGATGAACACCTGCCACATCCGCGAGCGGGCGGTCGAGAAGGTGTATTCCGAACTCGGCAAGGTGCGGGATATCCGCGATGCGCGCCGTGCGCGAGGTCTGGACACCCAGGTCGTGGTGGCTGGCTGCGTCGCCCAGGCCGAGGGCGCAGAGATCATTGCGCGCGCACCCGTCGTCGACGTCGTGGTTGGCCCGCAGAGCTACCATCGCTTGCCTGAACTGCTGTACCGCTCGCGGAGCGAAGCCAGCCGCGTGGTAGAGACCCAGTTCCCGGACGGCGAGAAGTTCGCGGGTCTCCCCGATAGATCGATCACGCCCTTGCGTGGCGACGGTTCGGTTCAACAGGCCAGTGCCTTCCTCACCGTGCAGGAAGGCTGTGACAAGTTCTGCACGTTCTGCGTGGTGCCCTACACGCGCGGTTCGGAGTATTCGCGCGCCGTGTCCGATCTCGTTGCCGAAACCGAACGGCTGGTCACGCGCGGCGTGCGCGAGATCACGCTGCTTGGCCAGAACGTCAACGGTTATCATGGCGAAGGTCTGGACGGCCGCACGTGGTCGCTGGCCCGCCTGATCTCACGGATCGCAGAAGTCGATGGCGTCGACCGGCTGCGCTACATGACCAGTCATCCGCGGGACATGACCGACGATTTGATCGCCGCCCATCGCGACCAGCCAAAGCTGATGCCGTTTCTTCATCTTCCCGTGCAGTCGGGCTCGGACCGTATTCTGGCGGCCATGAACCGCAAGCATACCGCGAAGGAGTACCTTGAGATCCTGCATCGAGCGCGCACCGCGCGTCCCGATATCGCGATATCGACCGACATCATCGTGGGCTTCCCTGGCGAAACCGAAAAGGATTTCGCCGCGACGCTTGCACTCATCGAGCGGGTCGGCTTCGCCCAGGCCTACTCGTTCAAGTACAGTTCGCGCCCGGGCACGCCGGCCGCTAAAATCGACGATCAGATCCCTGAGGCGGTCAAGGCCGAGCGGCTGGCGCGACTGCAGGAACTGCTGGATGGACAGCAGACGCGTTTCAACGCGAACTTCGTCGGCAAGACGGTGCCGGTCCTGTTCGAGCGCAAGGGGCGCAGCAGCGGTCAATTGGTCGGCCGCTCGCCCTATCTCCAGCTGGTCCACGCCGACGCCGATAGCGCTTTTCTCGGCCGGATCGTTCCGGTCGAGATCGCCGCCGCCGGTCAGAACAGTCTGGCGGGCGTTATCTGTGGGCTCTGAGTGGAATTGATCCGACTACGGCCAGTCCGCCGCCGCCGTTGCCCGCGGTCTCCTCAGTGGTCTAAGATCGCCGATACTGGGGACAAGTGTGAGATTTGGCGCGATTGTCATGTCGCTGATGCACGAAACGCATACCGCCTGGGTTCGATGTCGGGCGAGACGGGTGCCACCACGTCAAAGTGTGTGCTAGTCTGACCCGGCGGTGGGCCGAATCGTGCCCGGCAGTCAGGCTGGAGGCCTTGATTTGACAGGATTTCGCGGACAGCCCGTGAGCGGCGCCGGCCGGTCGGCCAAAGCGCAGACATCCAATCAGCGCGTCGTTGTCCCGTTCGACGACAACCGCCACCTCCACCGGCTTCTCGGTGAATTCGACAGCCACTTGGCACTCGTCGAAGACCGCCTCGGCATCGAGGCCCACGCCCACGGCAACGTTGTCATCCTGTCCGGCTCGGAATCGGGCTGCGCCATTGCACGAGGGGTTCTCGAGGAACTTTATGCACGGGTCGTGAAGGGCGAGGCGGTCGGCGCGGGCGACTTCGACGGTCTTATTCGCCACGCAAGGCAGGAAACCGTGCCCGGCGCGACAGCCAGCGGCGACGGCCCGGCTCAGGTCGCAACCCGACGCCGCGTGGTCAAGGCGCGGACGCCGGCACAAAGCACCTACATGAGGGCTCTGGAAAAGTTCGACCTCGTTTTCGGTATCGGTCCTGCCGGCACGGGCAAAACGTACATCGCCGTCGCACGCGCCGCGCATTGCCTCGAGCGAGGGCTGGTCGAGAAGATCATTCTTTCGCGGCCCGCCGTGGAAGCCGGTGAGCGGCTCGGTTTTCTGCCCGGCGACATGCGCGAGAAGGTCGATCCCTACCTGCGTCCGCTCTATGACGCACTCTACGACGTGCTGCCGCCCGAAAAGGTCGAGCGCGACCTCGAGGCCGGCATCATCGAGATCGCGCCCTTGGCATTCATGCGTGGCCGCACGCTGGCAAACGCCTTCGTCATTCTCGACGAGGCGCAGAACACCACATCGATGCAGATGAAGATGTTCCTGACCCGTTTGGGCGAGAACTCCAAGATGGTCATTACCGGCGACCCGTCGCAGATCGATTTGCCGCCAGGCATGCGTTCAGGCCTCGAGGAGGCGGTGGCGCTGCTCGACGGCGTCATGGGTATCGAGGCCGTGCGCTTCGCCAACGGCGACGTGGTCCGCCGCGCCCTTGTTGCGCGGATCGTCGAGGCTTACGATAAGATCTCCAGCGTGAGGCCAATCGATCAGGCCGCGAGCAAAGCCAAGTAGATCCATGGACGAAAGCGATAGTAGATCCAGGCCAAAATCAACCGCATCGTCCGCTGCGTCGCCTTCCGATGCCGCGGGTGACGTGGGCGACGATCCGGACCCAGAGCCCGCCTCGGCCGCCGACAGATTGATTGTCGACATCAGCGACCAGGACGGCGACTGGTCGGAGTTCGGTCGCCTCGACGTGGTTATCGCTGAAGCCGGCCGTGCCGTGAGCACCGCTCGGGAACTCGACTTCGAGCCAGCCTTGGCCACGGTGGCGCTTTCCAACGATTCCCGCGTGCGCGGCTTGAACGCCCTGTATCGTCATCAGGACAAGCCAACAAACGTGCTGTCGTTTCCCGCGCCGAAGGGCGCAATGTCTGAGATCGAGGGCCGCGCTTTCTTGGGCGATGTCGTGCTGGCCGTTGAAACGGTCGCGAAAGAAGCCCGAGAACTCGGCCTTCCTCCCGTCCACCACCTCCAGCATCTCGTCGTGCACGGCCTCTTGCATCTGCTTGGTTTCGATCACGAGGATGTGGGCGAGGCCGAAGAGATGGAAGCGCTCGAAACCATGCTACTGGCCCGCATCGGTGTCGCCGATCCCTATGCCACGGCTGACGAATGACGGCGAAGTCTCTCACAGATCGCAGCTTCAGGCTGTCCGAAAAAAAGGAGCAGCTAGAGGCTGTCCGGCAATGATTTCAGACCAGTCAAAGAACATCATCGAGACGACCGGTCCGACCGCGGACGAGACACGGGCGGCGGCCGGCCCGCAAGGGTGGCTGCAGGCACTGAGGGCGAGGCTCGGCATGCCCGGCCAGCAGACCCTGCGCGATACCATCGAATACGCGCTGAGGGATGAGGACCGCACGGCACAGGCGTTCTCTGCCGAAGAGCGCGAGATGCTGCTGCGGCTTTTGCGGTTCGGCGCCAGCCGCGTCGAAGACATCATGGTGCCGCGCGCCGACATCATTTCGCTCGAGGAAAGCGAGCCGATCCACGAGCTGTTGCGGACCTTCGAAGAAGCCGGCGTAAGCCGCATTCCGGTTTATCACGAGACGCTCGATGATCCGCGCGGGATGATCCACATCAAGGATCTGTTCCGCTGGTTGATGGCGGAAACCCAGGGGCGCGAGCCGATCGCTCCCAAGCCCAGCACCAGCGCCATGAAGCCTGCGGTCAGCAAGACCGACAAGGCGACGATCGCCGATCTCGATCTTGGTCGCTGCGATCTCGGCCGTCCTATCTCGGCCGCCAAGATCCGTCGCCAGGTTCTCTATGTCCCGCCTTCGATGCCGGCCATGAATCTGCTGATCCGGATGCAGACCACGCGCATCCACATGGCGCTGGTGGTCGACGAGTACGGCGGTACCGATGGGCTGGTCACGATCGAGGATCTGGTCGAGCAGATCGTCGGCGACATCGAGGACGAGCACGACGAGGCGGAAGCCGCCCACATAACCAAGGAGCCGAAGGTCGGTATGGTCGCGTCCGCGCGGACACCCGTGGCCGAGCTCGAGGCCCACGTCGGCATGAAGCTCCTCACGCCCGACGAAGAGCAGGAGATCGACACGCTCGGCGGCTTGGTGTTCGCCATCGTCGGCCGCGTTCCGACACGTGGCGAAATCGTCCGCCACGAACCCTCGGGCATCGAGTTCGAAGTACTGGACGCCGATCCGCGCCGGGTCAAAAAGCTGAAGATCCATCCGGCCAATTCGCGCCATGCGCCACAATCCCCGGGGACGCCACCCACCTCCACGCCGATGTCTGAGAGCTGAACGTGGTCGCCCGCCCGCCCCTGGCCTCGAAGCCGCAGGCTGCATCCGATGCCGCGGTTGCCGCCGCTCCTGCCGCCGGCAATTTCGCGGACGTCTCTGCGGCCGTTGCTCGACTTCGCGGTTGGCGCCGCATGGCGGCAGCCATCGCAACAGGAGCGCTCTCCGTTCTTGCCATGGCCCCGTTCTTCCTATGGCCGGTGCTCGCGGTCACGCTGCCGATCCTGGTCTGGATGATCGACGGGGCGGGTGCGGATCGGCGCCCGCTGCGCGCTGCATTCTCGGCCGGTTGGTGTTTCGGCTTCGGCTATTTCTTCGCCGGGTTGTTCTGGATCGGCGAAGCGTTTCTCGTCGAGGCAGAGGTGTTTGCCTGGCTGATGCCGTTCGCCATCACTGTCATGCCGGCGGGGTTAGGCTTGTTTTACGGCGCGGCAGCGCTCGTCGCGCGGCTCTGTTGGCGAAAAGGACTGCCGCGGCTCCTCGTCCTAGCGGTCGCCCTGGGCATGGCGGAATGGCTGCGGGGGCATATCCTGACAGGCTTTCCGTGGAATGTGCTCGGCTACGCGCTGACCTTCAATCTGCCTGCCATGCAGATGGCCGGTGTGCTTGGCATCTACGGTCTGACGTTGTGGACGGTCCTGGCGCTGGCGGCACCCGCCGTTTCGGCCGCCGACGGCGCCGAACAACGCCGAGCGGTCCGCGGGCTCGTGTCCGGCGGCCTGATCCTCGCGGCGGTTCTCGTGACCCTGTTGGGCTATGGCGCCTTCAGCCTGTCTGCCGGTCCTGCACCCATGCTGCCCGGCGTCAAGATCCGCATTGTACAGCCGAGCGTGCCGCAGCGCGACAAGTGGCGACCGGAAAAGCAGCGCGAGATTTTCCTCGGCCACCTTGCACTGTCGCGACGTTCGGCTTCAGGCACGCTCGACGATCTGGAAGGGATCACCCATCTCGTGTGGGCGGAGGCGGCGATGCCGTTCATGCCGCTTTCGACACCAGAGGCGCTTGCGGCGATCGGCGAGCTGCTGCCAGATGGCACCCACCTCGTGACGGGTGCCTTGCGGATCGAGACGGCCGCGACCGGCGAAGCACGCCGGCGCGCATACAACAGCCTGATGACCTTCGACACCGAGGGACGGCTCGCAGCCCTCTATGACAAGATCCATCTGGTCCCGTTCGGCGAGTACCTGCCATTCCAGGCGACGCTCGAAAGCATCGGGCTCGAGCAATTGACGCGGATGCGCGGCGGATTTTCGGTCGGCTCCAAGCCTCGTCCGCTGATCGCCGTACCCGGGTTGCCGCTGGTCGGCGGGCTCATCTGCTACGAGGCCATCTTCCCTGCGGCCGTCGTTCAAGGTGAGGCGCGTCCTGGCCTGCTGATCAATGTCACCAACGATGGATGGTTCGGCAACACCACCGGACCGCGCCAGCATTTCCACCAGTCCCGTCTCCGGGCCGTTGAAGAGGGGCTTCCCTTGATCCGTTCGGCCAACAATGGCATCTCGGCCCTCATCGATGCCGAGGGGCGGGTGCTCAGCCGGCTCGACCTAAATCATCGGGGGGTCATTGATGGCTTGGTACCGTCCGCGCGGGCGCCGACCATCTATTCGCGGTTCGGCGACCTGCTGTTCGTGTTGAACGCGCTTTTGTTCCTGCTGGCAGCTTTCGTGGCTCCGCAGGACGGCTAGTGTGGCTTTTGCATCTGACGTTTGGTTTTTGGACCAGCCACGAGAGGGGAGCGAACGTCAGATGCGCCACGCCAGTGGTGGTTGACGATCATCCTCTCGTTGCCACTGGTGCCACCGGATTTTGTAAAAAATCGAATGATAAACTTGCAATTTTGTTAAAGTCCATAATATGAGTAACCAACCTGACGTTGTGCTGGACCAAAAATGAAGCCCGAAGAAGACGTCACGAATAGCGGCAGCGACGACCATAATGCCCGTCGGGCCAACCCCATGGATGCCCACGTCGGCAGCCGTGTCAGGTTGCGCCGAATGTTGCTCGGTATGAGCCAAGAGAAGCTGGGTGAGCAGCTCGGCCTGACATTCCAGCAGGTCCAGAAATACGAAAAGGGCGTCAACCGCATCGGCGCGAGCCGGCTGTTCGACCTCGCCAAGGTTCTCGGAGTGCCGATCCAGTTCTTTTATGACGAGGCCCCGCCTTCGGCACCTCAAGGACTGTACGCCCCCGGCATGGCGGAACGGCCACAGGAAGGTTTCGTCATTGATTTTCTGTCGAGCCGCGATGGCCTGGAACTCAACAAGGCCTTTGTCCGCATTACCGATCCCAAAGTGAAACGCGCCGTGGTGGATCTCGTACGTGCGCTGGCGGGCGAAGATCTGGCGCGCTGAGTGCCCCTGGTCGCAGGCTGTAGAGCCTGTCAGGCATGGCGCGAGCCAACATCCAACCTTGACCCCACCAATAAAGACTGCAAGAGAACCGTTTTTCTCGAGCAGTCAGAAGCCAACAACGGGGGCCCGGCGTGTCACGCAAATCCTATCTCTTCACCAGCGAGTCGGTTTCTGAAGGTCACCCCGACAAGGTCTGCGACCGCATCTCCGACGAAGTCGTCGACACATTTTATCGCGAGAGCCTCGCGGCCAAGCTCGACCCTTGGGCGATCCGCGCCGCGTGCGAAACGATGGCAACCACGCAGCGGGTGATCATCGCCGGAGAATACTCCAACACACCCAAGTCGGTGACTGTCGCGATGCTGCAGGACGTGGCGCGTAGGGCGATCAAGGATATCGGCTACGAGCAGGACGGCTTTCACTGGGCCAACTGCAACATCGAAGTCTTGCTGCACGGCCAGTCCGCCGACATCGCCGCCGGCGTCGATGCCAAGCAGCCGACCAACAAGGAAGAAGGCGCGGGCGACCAGGGCATCATGTTCGGCTACGCCTGCACCGACACGCCCGAACTGATGCCGGCGCCCATCTATTATTCGCACAAGATCCTCGAGGATCTGGCCACGGCGCGCAAGTCCGGCAAGGGTGAAGCCGCCAAGCTCGGCCCCGACAGCAAGAGCCAGGTGACAGTGCGCTATGAAAACGGCAAGCCGGTCGGGGTCACGCAGATTGTCGTCTCGCATCAGCACATCGTGAAGGACCTGTCGTCCAGCAAGGTGCGTGAGATCGTCGAACCGTTCGTGAGGAAGGCGCTGCCTGACGGCTGGATCGGCAACGACACGGTCTGGCACATCAATCCAACGGGAGCCTTCTACGTTGGTGGACCCGACGGCGACTGCGGCCTCACCGGTCGTAAAATCATCGTCGATACCTACGGTGGAGCAGCCCCACATGGCGGCGGCGCTTTCTCGGGCAAGGACCCGACCAAGGTCGACCGCTCGGCGGCCTATGCCGCGCGCTACCTCGCCAAGAACGTCGTCGCCGCCGGCATTGCCGATCGGTGCACGATCCAGCTTTCCTACGCGATCGGCGTCGCCAGGCCGCTGTCGATCTATGTCGACACCTACGGTACCGGCAAGGTGGACGAGGCGTCGATCGAGGCCGCGCTGGCCAGCGTCATGGACCTGACGCCGCGTGGGATCCGTTCGACACTCGATCTCAACAAACCGATCTACGCCCGTACCTCGGCCTACGGCCACTTCGGCCGCGCGCCAGACAAGGACGGCGGATTCTCGTGGGAAAAGACCGATCTCGTGGAGAAGCTCAAGAAGGCCGTTTGATCGCGTTCTGAAACGAAAAAGAAACGGCCGTGCGCAAGCGCGGCCGTTGGCGTTTGATGCGAAGTTGGGCGAAATCCACCAAATGTCCGATCCGGATGCGATCAAGGCAACGGCCGTGCAGAATGCCGGAGAACTCCGCTCGTTCGGTCGTCGCCGTGGCCGCAAACGGAGCCCGCGGCAAGAACATCTGATGGCCGCCGTGCTGCCGCGGCTCGCCGTCGATCTTGTCCAGCCCTTGGCGGGAACCTCGGCAGATGTCTGGCTGGAGATCGGGTTCGGCGGTGGCGAGCATCTGGTGTGGCAGGCCGTACACCACCCGGGGATCACGCTCATCGGTTGCGAACCTTTCGAAGATGGCGTGGTCAAGGTGCTGAGCGTCGTGGAGGCCAAGGGCTCGCCAATGTCCGCCTCCATGCCGACGACTGCCGCCCGCTGTTGCGCGCATTACCCGAGGCGTCGATCGCCCGCGCCTTCGTGCTGTTCCCCGACCCGTGGCCGAAGCGCAAGCACGTCAAGCGGCGGTTGGTTTCGAGCGCGCTCCTCGATCAGCTCGCGCACGTCATGACGGCTGGTGCGGAATTGCGGCTCGCCACCGACATCGGCGACTATGCGCGCACCATGCTGATCGCACTGATGGCGCATCCATCGTTCCGGTGGACGGCGGAGGGGCCGACCGATTGGCGCGATCGTCCCGCCGACTGGCCACCGACGCGTTACCAAGCCAAGGCGATCCGCGAGGGCCGCCCCTGCAACTTCTTCCGATTTGTTCGCGTCTGATCGTCGAGTGGCGCTGTCGCCGGCCGACCGATCCTCCGGCCGATAACCGCGAGATTCCTGTTGCACGCCCTGTCACGATCACGTAATATTTTGATGCTCATGATCATCTCAACTCTGAGAGTGGATCCTCCGGATCCGCTCTTTTTGTTTTGGGGGCTCCGCCTGTTTCAGCGAAACAGCGCAAACTATGCCGTTCCGGAATATCAAGGGAAATCAAAGGCCCATGCAGGTGGTCGAGGGCGGCGCGGAAACGCATCGCTTCTACAGGGAGACAGGGTTGGCGGCCGAGTTGGCCGCACTCGTCGAGCCTGCGCTCGGTGGTCTCGGCTTTCGGCTGGTGCGCGTGAATGTACTCGGTGGCGAGACGCGCACCGTTCAGATCATGGCCGAGCGGCCTGACGGTACTATGTCGATCGACGATTGCGAGACGGTTTCGCGGCAGGTGTCGGCTCTGATCGACGTTGCTGATCCCATCGCCGGGGCTTGGCGGCTCGAAGTGTCTTCGCCCGGCATCGACCGGCCGCTGGTCAGGCCATCGGATTTCGAGGATTGGGCCGGCTATGACGCCAAAGTCGAGTTGCGCGAGCCGATCGACGGACGCAAGCGGTTCAAAGGCCGACTTGAGGGCTTCGAGGCGGGTGAAGCCCGGATCGAGGTCGATCTCGGGGCGGAAGGGCGAGCGGTGCTCGGGTTGCCGATCGCGCTCATACAGGATGCCAAACTGGTGCTGACCGACGAGTTGATCCGCGAAGCGCTGAACCGCTCGAAACTGAAAATGAAAAAGGGATCCGCAGCCCACGACGGCGCCGGGTTCGACGACCAGGAGGAGCAGGACTGATGGCGATCACAGGTGTCAGCGCCAACCGTCTCGAATTGCTGCAGATCGCGGACGCGGTCGCGCGCGAGAAGACGATCGATCGCAAGATCGTCATCGAGGCCATGGAAGACGCGATCCAGAAGGCCGCCAAGTCGCGCTACGGCGCCGAGAACGATATCCGCTGCGAGATCGACCCCCGCACCGGCGAAACCAGGCTCGCCCGCGTTCTGGCCGTGGTCGAGGAGATCGAGAACGAACCGACGCAGATCACACTTGCCGACGCCCAGAAGCGCAATCCGGATGCCAAGATCGGCGACCTCATAGCCGAGCACTTGCCGCCGCTCGAATTCGGCCGCGTCGCCGCCCAGAACGCCAAGCAGGTCATCGTGCAGAAGGTGCGCGAGGCCGAGCGTGATCGCCAGTTCGGCGAGTACAAGGATCGCGTAGCCGAGATCATCAACGGCACCGTCAAACGCGTCGAATACGGCAACGTCATCGTTGATCTCGGCCGCGCCGAGGGCATCATCCGCCGCGATGAAATGATACCGCGGGAGAACGTCAGGCTCGGCGACCGCATCCGCGCCTTCATCTACGACGTCCGCCGCGAGCAGCGCGGACCCCAGATATTCTTGTCGCGCGCCCGGCCCGAGTTCATGTCCAAGCTGTTCGCCCAGGAAGT
>PEQZ01000026.1 GCA_002928395.1 Hyphomicrobium sp. | reverse complement strand
AGGCATCAACGTTACAAGTGGCGCGACGGCCGCATGTCCGAAACCGGTGTAAGTGTCCGCCGCCATCCGCTCCAGGTGCTCACGCGGGATGCTGCCACCGGTAAAAGGATGGATAACCTCGACTGCAATCTCTGCGAACGACTTGGCATGGAGCCCGCCAATTGTCGCGGGCGTAAGGATGGGCCACGTTTCCGGCACATAGAGGCCGCCGTCGCGGGCGAGCCCGGCCAGCAGTACGTCGTCGAAGTTCAGAATCGGGGCCGCGCCCCGGGTCGAGATGTAATTCAAGCGCCGAATTCTCCGGCTGCCGGCCTGACGCCGATCACGGTTCCAGTCATGGGAATGGTCTAGATCGGGTGGGGGGCGCAAACAAGCCGATTGAGTGCTTGGGAGAAGACAACACACAAGCGCATCACGCGAGGCCGACCCGTCACGAGGCCGCTTCGGCCTGAGCTCTGAGCCGGCCCCAGGCGAAAGCACCGAAAACAGCGATCAGTGTGGCGGCGAGTCCGTACCACGTGATGGCGTACTCGAAATGGCGGTTGGTGAGCTTGACCAGCGTGGTGCCGCCCTTTGGCCATCCGCCCGCGTTGGCGGGCTCGGCCTCGGCATCGAGAAGCATGACGATGTCGCCAGGCCTGCGCTTTGTTGTGACCGAGTCGAGGATTGCTTCGGCGTCCGGTGCGTACCAGATCATCGACTTGAGATCGGGCGCGGCATCGAACGAGCCACGGGGGCTCTGCGTCCGCAACAGACCCGTGACGGTCGCCAGCCCCTCGATTTGGCCAGCCGCCCGCTGCGACGGATCCTTCAATGGCTCAGTGACGTAGCCGCGGTTGACCAGCACCAGGGCCCCGCTTCCGTCGATCTCGAAAGGGGTGATGACGTGATAGCCAGGGCCTAGCCGCGGATGTGGCGCGTAGACAAAGCGCTCCTTGTCGTTGACGAACCGGCCGCGCACGGTCACGCGGCGGTAGGCGAGATCACGATGAGATTTCAGGGCACTATCGAGGCTTTCTGGCGCGGCCTTCGCGCGCTGCGCAATCGCCAGCTGGAGATCGTCCTTCCAGGCCTTGCGCTGCATCTGCCAGGTGCCGAGCGAAACGAGCGTCGCGAGCGCCAGAGCCGACAGGAGGGTCGGCCACAGGAGGCCGGCTGAGTGAAGACGGGAGAACATCGTCGATCCTTCAATCACTTCGGGTCGCCGCCAGCTCAATCGACTTTGCGATCCACATTGGGGGCCGTAACGGCGTCTACTTCGGCGGTCTGGGCGAGACGGCCTTCCTCGGCCTTGTGCGTGTACTGCAGCGCGGCGAGCGTGGCCTTGAGGAACCGCAACAGCCCGATGGCCAGAACCGGTGTCAACACGCCCCACAAGACGACGTGCTGCCAGACCGGCGGCTCGTAGCGGAACTCGAACCACAACGCTCCGCCGAGCACCACCGCGCCCAGGATCATAATGGCGAACACAGCCGGGCCATCACCCGTGTCGATGAAGCGGAAATTCAACCCGCAGGCGCGGCAGCTGTCACGCAGGCCGAGCAATCCGTCGAACAACGGCCCCTTGCCGCAGCGCGGGCAGCGTCCGCGGAGTCCGGCTGAAAGCGGCGAGACCTGTTCGGGTGCGTGTGTCATGCCAGAAGTGTCGCCTCGGATGATCCCGAACTCAAGGCGGGCGATCGCCACATGGCCTATGGTTTTCCCCACCCCCTCGCGGGGAGGGCGGCGCGGTCATCACGGAGCGATGCTCCGCATCATCACGGAGCCATGCTGCGCATGGACGCCGGGTGGGGGGACGCAAGCGGGCGGCGGAAAATAAAGATTGTCTTTTTTACCCCCACCCCTGCCCCCTCCCCGCAAGGGCGAGGGGAAGCAAGTGAGTAAAGCCGCGCCTTCGGCACCAGGGGTAGGGAGACAGCCGCATGAGGACAGTGACTAATCCAATAGCGAACGGGGCGGTCCGAAGACCGCCCCGCATGGAATTCCCCGAATTGGCCGGGTATCTCAGTGGCCGCCGGCGTGGGCGCCCGCGCCCCAGACGTAGATCGCGGCGAACAGAAACAGCCAGACCACGTCGACGAAGTGCCAGTACCAGGCAGCGGCCTCGAAGCCGAAGTGCTGCTCGACGGAGAAATGTCCCTTGAGCGCCCGAACGAAGCACACTGCCAGGAAGATTGTGCCGATGAGCACATGCGCGCCGTGGAAGCCGGTCGCCATGAAGAACGTCGCGCCATAAATATGGCCCGAATAGCTGAACGCCGCATGGCCGTACTCGTAGGCTTGCAGGCACGTGAACAATCCGCCGAGGAGAACCGTGCAGATGAGACCAAGGACGAGCCCGCGCCGGTCATTCTTCAAGAGCGCGTGGTGCGCCCAGGTAACGGTAACGCCCGACAGCAGCAAAATCAGGGTGTTGACCAACGGCAGGCCCCAAGGATCGAAGGTCGACTTGAAGCCCTCGCCCGGTTTCGGCGGCCAGACGCCGCCGGTAAGCGCGTTGCGATCGACTTGTCCGACGATCTGCTTGGAGTTCTGCAAAGCCTCGACGCCAGCCGGATAGAACGACGCGTCGAAGTAGGCCCAGAACCAGGCGACGAAGAACATGACCTCGGATGCGATAAACAGGATCATGCCGTAACGGAGATGAAGCTGCACGACGGGCGTGTGATCACCCTTGTGTGCCTCGCGAACGACGTCCCGCCACCACATGTAGGCGACCGCGATGATGGCAGCAGAGCCAGCAGCGAAAAGCCAGGGACCCTTGACGCCGAACACACCGCCGGATGTCGTCTTCATCCACGCTATGGCACCAACGGCCATGACGAACGCCGACAGCGAAGCTAGCACCGGCCATGGGCTCGGATCGACGAGATGATAATCGTGATGTTTCGCGTGACTGTCGGCCATGCTCTTCTCCGTCTTCCCCAAGAGGTTGTCCTCATCCGGAACTTTGCGTGTCAGCTCTATCCGGCCACAACGATAGTTCCCGTTACCCTAGTGTTCCGGTTCCGGCATTTGCTTCCCTCAGCTGCACCGTCGAGAGCAAATGCCGGAACCCTAAGGAACCCTAGCAAGCTTTTGATTGTAGTGTAGCTTTTACATCTGGCGTTTGGCTTCGAGCCGTGCCGCGAGTGAGACCCGAACGTCAGATGCGCTACACTAGTCGTTGCCGCACCCGACGAGTGTCCGTCAAGTGATATGAACATGTCTCGCCTATCCACCTCGGCGAACCCCGGCGGCGGCTGGCGCGCTTTCTGCTATCCCTGGCGCTCCAGGCGCGACCGGGTAGAACGAATAGGACAGCGTGATCGTCGACATATGGCCGATGTCGGTGTCCTTGGCGTAAGCCGGATCGACGAAGAACGATACCGGCATTTCCACGGTCTCACCCGGCTGCAAGAGTTGCTCCTTGAAACAGAAGCACTCGATCTTGTTGAAGTACTGCCCGGCCAGATCGGGCGACACATTGAATAGCGCCGAGCCCTTGACCGGCTTATCGGAATTATTGGTGGCACGGTAGAAGGCGAGCGTGTTCTCGCCGAGCTTGACTTGGATCGTGCGCTGCATCGGCTCGAACTGCCAGGGCAGGCCCCCGCGCGTGTTGGCGTCGAAGCGTATTGTCATGGTGCGATCAAGCACAGTTTCGGAACGCTTCTTGGCGACCATGGTGGTGCCGCCGAACCCGGTAACCTGACAGAACAGGCGATAAAGCGGAACAGCCGCATAGGCCGCGCCGAGCATGCTGACGGCCAGGCTGGCGCAGATGAGACCGACCCGGCGATGGCGCGCGGCCATCGGCTGGGAGAATTCGGGTGGTGCGGGTACGGGTTCCAACTGCTTGCTCCGTGGCCTCAAAGAGACCGGTTCAGGACATTGCTTCCCAGGCGCACGATCGTGGCGAGGTAGAACACCACGACCATCATGACAAGTACGACCGCGATGGCGATCGAACGCATGCGCTGGCGTCTGTCACGCTCCGCGGCATCGAGGCCTTCTCTCGGCTTGCTGTCCGTCACGCCTTGAACTCCGGTCATGCCAATAGCCGCCAGACCGTGTGCTCGGCCAGTAGCACACCGAACAGAGCGAACAAATAAAGGATCGAGAAGCCGAACAACTGCTTGGCGGCGGTATCGCCCTCGCGGCCCTCGGTGATGCTGCGGCACCGCACGGCGTAGTAGAGGAACCCGGCACCGAGGATGACCGATGTCACGAGATAGGCGAGCCCGCCGAGACCGATGAAGTAGGGCGCCACGGCCAGTGGCACGAGAATGACCGAATAGATCAGGATCTGGCGGCGCGTCTCCTCGGGTCCGGCGACCACCGGCAGCATCGGCACGCCGACACGCTCGTAATCGCGGCTGCGATAGAGAGCCAGCGCCCAGAAATGCGGTGGTGTCCACACGAAGATGATGAGGAACATCAGCACGCTTTCGATGCTGATGCCACCGCCGGCCGCGGCCCATCCGACCATGGGCGGGAAGGCACCGGCCGCACCGCCGATGACGATATTCTGCGGCGTCCGGCGCTTCAGCCACATGGTGTAGACGAAGATATAGAAGCCAATCGTGAAGGCGAGCAGGGCGCCGGCCAGCCAGTTGACCAGCAACCCGAGCATCAGCACCGATGCGAACGACAGGAATACGCCGAAGGTCAATGCTTCGTCCGCGGTGACGCGGCCGCGCGGAATGGGGCGGGCGGCGGTTCGCTGCATCTTGGCGTCGATGTCTGCGTCGTACCACATGTTGAGCGCGCCCGACGCGCCGGCGCCAACTGCGATGCAGAGAATGGCGATGGCGCCGAGCAGCGGATGGATGTTGCCGGGGGCCGCGACGATGCCGGTCATCGCGGTCAGCACGACGAGCGACATGACGCGCGGCTTCATCAACTGCAGAAAGTCGCCGACGGTCGGTTCGTTGATCGCGGCAGCGCCGCTCAATCCCGCTTCGACGTTCGTTTCCGCGCCAGCCTGCGACATCAGTCGGTCCCTCCCTGCGTCGTCCTGAGCCGCACCGGGACGCGTGAGACGCAATCCGAGAGCCGTGACAGGTTATTGCCTAACCAAATGAGGGCGGCCCCGATGGTTCCGCCCCCTTTTTTGATTCTAGAACGGTGCCGTATCGGATCGACGAGACGGCCGAGCCCTGCGAGAAAAACGCCGCCAAAGTCGGCGGTCAGTGATTGTCAGATGCCGTGATGCGCGGCAGCTTCTCGTACGAATGGAACGCGGGTGGTGACGGCAGCGTCCACTCGAGTGTCGTGGCACCGACGCCCCAGGGGTTCTCGCCGACCTTCTGCTTCCGTGCGAAGGCCACGAACAGGCCGATAAAGAAGAACACCGTGCCGAGGGCGGTGATGTAGGAGCCCATCGACGAAATCTTGTTCCAATAGGCGAAGGCGTCCGGATAGTCGGCATATCTGCGCGGCATGCCGGCGAGGCCTAGGAAGTGCTGCGGGAAGAACAGGATGTTGGCACCGATGAAGGTCGTCCAGAAGTGCAGCTTGCCCCAGAACTCCGAGTACATGTAGCCCGACATCTTCGGGAACCAGTAGTACCAGCCGGCGAAGATCGCGAACACGGCGCCGAGCGACAGCACGTAGTGGAAGTGGGCGACGACATAGTAGGTGTCGTGCAGTGCGCGGTCGACACCGGCATTCGCCAGCATCACCCCGGTGACGCCACCGACCGTGAACAGGAAGATGAAACCGAGCGCCCAGATCATCGGCAAGCGGAACGAGATCGACCCGCCCCACATGGTCGCGATCCAGGAGAAGATCTTCACGCCCGTCGGCACCGCGATGACCATGGTGGCGAACACGAAGTAAGCCTGCGTGTCGACGCTCATGCCCGACGTGTACATGTGGTGCGCCCACACGATGAAGCCGACGAGGCCGATCGCGACCATGGCGTAGGCCATGCCGAGATAGCCGAACACCGGCTTCTTCGAGAAGGTCGCGACGATGTGGCTGATCATGCCGAAGCCGGGCAGGATCAGAATGTAGACTTCAGGGTGACCGAAGAACCAGAACAAGTGCTGGTAAAGCACGGGGTCACCGCCGCCGGCCGGATTGAAGAACGTGGTGCCGAAGTTGCGGTCTGTCAGCAACATGGTGATCGCGCCGGCGAGAACCGGCAACGAGAGCAGCAGCAGGAACGCCGTCACCAGCACCGACCACACGAACAGCGGCATCTTGTGCAGCGTCATGCCCGGCGCGCGCATATTAAAGATGGTGGTGATGAAGTTGATGGCACCGAGGATCGACGAAGCGCCCGCGATATGCAGCGAGAGAATCGCGAAATCCATCGCCGGCCCGGGATGGCCCGTCGTCGAGAGCGGCGCGTAGATCGTCCAGCCACCACCGACGCCGTTCATGCCCGGCGGGCCCTCGACGAACATCGACATGATGAGCAGCGCGAACGATACCGGCAATAGCCAGAACGAGATGTTGTTCATGCGCGGGAACGCCATGTCGGGTGCACCGATGTGCAGCGGCACGAACCAGTTGCCGAAGCCGCCGATCATCGCGGGCATCACCATGAAGAACACCATGATGAGACCGTGACCGGTGACGTACACGTTATAAACGTGCGCATTGGAGAAGTACTGCAGGCCCGGATCCTGAAGCTCGAGGCGCATCATCACCGACAGGAAGCCGCCGATCACGCCCGCGATCATCGCGAAGATCAGGTACATCGTGCCGATGTCTTTGTGGTTGGTCGAGAAGAGCCAGCGACCCATGCTGTAGGGCGAGGGTTCGTGGCTGTCGTGCGCGTGCGCGGTGCTACCCATGTTTGGTCTGCCTTGTAACGTTCGATCTTCCCCAGATCGGGCTCCAGAGATCGGGACTGGACCCCCTCGTATTGGAATGTCTCGCGCCGACGGCCCCAGCCGTCAGCGCCGGCTTCAGCGGACCGCCGGAGCCACAGTTTCGGCCAGCTTGCTCACGCCCGATTGCTCGAGCGCGGCCTTTTCGATGATTTCCTTGGCCTTCTTCTTGTCCTTGGCCTTTAGCGCCGCAGCCCACTCGTTGAACACGTTGTCCTTCACGACGCGGACGGCGATGGGCATGAAGGCGTGATCCTTGCCGCACAGCTCCGAGCACTGGCCGTAAAAGATCCCTTCCTTCTCAGCCTTGAACCAGGTTGCGGTCACGCGGCCGGGGACCGCGTCGGTCTTGGAGCCGAACGACGGGATAGTCCAGTTGTGGATCACGTCGCCGGCGGTCACCAGCACGTGGACGACCTTGTTGACCGGAACCACGATCTCGTTGTCGACGGCGAGGTTGCGCGGCGCCGCTATGCCCTTCTTGATCAGCGCCTGACGGTCGTCGTCCTGCAGCATGACGCTGTCGACCGCGAAACCACCATAATCGGGGTACTCATGGCTCCAGTACCACTGGTAGCCCGTGGCCTTGATCGTGACGTCGGGTTTCGGATAATTGTACTGGAGGTTCAAGAGCTTAAACGACGGGATGGCGATCACGACGAGGATCGCGATCGGAATAACGGTCCAGGCGACTTCGATCGCGGTGTTATGGGTGGTCCTGGACGGCGTAGGGTTCGCGCTCTCGCGGAAGCGCCACATCACATAGGCCATCAACAGCATGACGAAAATCGTGATGGCGATGATGATGATATTGACGAAGTCATGCAACGCGTTGATCTCGCGCGCCACCTGCGTGGCCGGAAGCTGCAGGCCCATCTGACCCGGCGACGGTTGCCCCATGCCGGCTGCGGCGGGCAGCGCCATGGCGGCAACGGCCGCGACCGCGATGAGCGCCGTCGGCGTCACGCCCAGAAGTCGTCTCAACATGCATTCGCTCCCAATGCTCCCCGGGCTTTTGACCGGGTACTTCCCCTTGGCCGAACGATCTCGGATGCGAGTGCCTCGACGCGCTGACTTACCCACAGCGCCTAGTCGAAAAACCTCGGAGCAGCGCTACGTCGCCGCCTTGATCCGCTGAAAGTCCTTACCTAGCACAGAGCACAATCGCCTAACCTGCCTCAAGTCAAGACCAATGCGGCATATCTTCGCGATAGATGTTCATGACATGGGGTTCTTCGTCGCACAGTCGCCGGACGTAGTGCTGGGGCGGTGGCGCACGCTCGAGGCGCAGTTTATGGCATACCGTGGCGCAGCGATCCGACGTCCTCGTTTGGCCCGATTCCTCCCGGACACGTCGGCTGCCGCTCACTCTAATGTCCGCCTGCTCGAAGTTGCCTGCACCTGAATTTTCCGCCGCACGACCGCACCAGGAGCCTCCCTTGTCCGATTCGACCCGCCGCAGCCCGAGCCGCACGAGGGCCGCACTCCTGCCTGTGCTTGCCGCGATCCTGGGCCTCGCCGCGGGCTGGACAGCCGGGACCACGGCGGCGCTGGCCCAGGATGGGACGGTGAAGGCCCAGCACGGCGACTGGCAGGTGGTGTGCAAGCCGCCGCCGGCGGGCTCGAAGGTCGAGGTGTGCGCGCTGGTGCAGAGCGTCACCGCCGAGGACCGCAACAACGTGGGTCTTACCGTCTACTTCCAGAAGTTCTCCAACGGCACCCGCGTGTTGCGCGTGTTCGCGCCGCTGGGCATCCTGCTGCCACCGGGGCTCGGGCTGAAGATCGACGACAAGGACGTGGGCCACGCGCCGTTCCTGCGCTGCCACAACTTCGCCTGCTACGCGCAGGTGGTGGTGGAGGACAAACTGATCGAGCAACTGAAGACCGGCAAGACCGCGATCTTCATCGTATTCCAGACCGAGGAAGCGGGGATCGGCATCCCGATCTCGCTCGCCGGCTTCGGCAAGGCGCTGGATGCGCTGAATTGACCGCCAATACAGTCGCGCTCGTCGTGCTGAAAGCGCGGCTCCGGCATGGCCCTCTCCCCATCGCACCTGGAAGTGCGGCTCACTGCTGTCCGGTTGACGCGGATGGCACCGAACAATGAGCAAAAAAGCAAGAATTCGCCTCTCCCCTTGGGGAGAGGTCGGCGCGGCCGAAACCGTTGGAAACAAGGCACAGAACCACGTTCCGCGCCGGGTGAGGGGGGCTTGCCGGACTCTCGGATCATGAGAAGCCCCCTCACCTCGTGCTGAAAGCGCGCCTTCGGCATGGCCCTCTCCCCCAAGGGGAATCATGTCCGCCTCGGGCAACGGCGCGACGATCGACAGCAAGAACATCGCTGAAACAGCGGATGTTCGCAACTGAACCGGACAGCCGTGAGCGCGGCTCCGCGTCATCGCGGAGCGATGCTCCGCATCGCACCTGGAAGCGCGGCTCCGCCGCGACGGGAGAGGGGATTGGAGTCGATCTCGGTCGCCGGTGCGCGCATTGATATCCGGATCAGCGCATAACGAGCACGTGCTCAAAACTCGACCGGACAGCCGCGCGGATCAATCCGACGATGCCGTAACGGACGATGCCGAGCATGCGGGCCGACTGCGGTGCCGCGGCACGCAATACCCAGCCCGCGAAAGCAAGCGTGCTCGCCGCGTCAAAGGCCGTTTCCCGGTTCATCGGCGTTGCTCCCGCGATTGTCGTGCTGCCGGGTTAGGCAGCAGCCATTTCGATTCCCGGACGGCACACTTCACTTGGCACAGAACGTCGCAGCGACGCGATCTGCCTTATTCTCGCCACACGCTTTAGAGGTTTACCCCCTCATCCCGCTCCTCAATGAGCCTCCCCGGCTTTGCAGAGGCACCATCCTAGCTCTGCGTCCCGCCTTGCGGCACAGCTTGAGCGAACGGCGGCAGGGTCAGGGTGGCGGCTGGCGCACTGCGGTCCCTCCCGAACAGTTCCGCGGCACTCGCGCTTTCCGCCTCCGTGGCGGAGCCCTCCCGCGGCCAATCCAAAGCTCGAATTCCATCAGCGTATTAGGAGTAACCCATGTCGAAGTGGCATGTTTCCGCGTTTGCAGCCGTTGCCGCAGCACTTGCTTTCCAAGCTCCGGCCGCCGAGGCCAAGCGCTACAAAGGCGATATTTCCAACCGGGCTATGACGGCGTCAGGAACGTCGCGCTCGTGCCTCTCGTCCGAAGCGCGTTCGATCCTCAATCGCATTGAAAGCCGCTTTGGCAGCGTCTCCATCGTCTCGACCTGCCGCCCCGGGGCAAAGATCGCGGGCTCGGGCCGCCCGTCGCGCCACGCTTCCGGCAACGCCATCGACTTCAATGCGCCCCAAGGACGGAAATCCGAGGTCGTAAAGTGGTTGATCGCCAATCACCACTCAGGTGGCGTCATGACCTACAGCGGCATGAGCCACATCCATGTGGACGTCGGCTACCGATTCGTCTCGCTCGCCAGCCGTTGACCCGGCACCACGACGGCAGTTCTGCCGAGTTCTGACGATGCCTGAAGGCGGTGGACAGCTTGGTTCGCCGCCTTCGTCTTTGCCTTGAATTCCTATTTATTGGAACTATTCTAAACAAGTTGGCTGCGCGGCTCGCGGGCCGAACTCAGGGTTCATTTCAAGAGGTGCCCATTGCGCAGTTTCGCCGATCTCAACGAGCAAGAGATCCTGGCTTTGGCCATCAGTCTCGAAGAGGAGCACGGCCGCATCTACGCCGAGTACGCGCATGGTTTGGTGGCGGAGTACCCTGCCTCGGCCAAGGTGTTCACGAATATGGCCGAGGAGGAGAACGAGCACCGACGCTGGCTCATCGAGCTCTACACGAAGAAATTCGGCCAGCACATTCCCCTGATCCGCCGCCAGGACGTCAAGGGCTTCCTGAGACACGAGCCGATCTGGATGGTGCAGCCGCTGGGGCTCGACAAGGTGCGCGCCCAGGCCGAAGCCATCGAGGCCGAGACAAGGCAATTCTATCTGAAGGCGCTCGAGAAGACGTCCGACGCCTCTATCCGCAAGCTGATCGGCGATCTGGCAGAGGCCGAAGCCAAGCATGTCAGCCTTGCCCAACAGCTCGAACAAACGCACCTGACCGGCGACGCCAAGGCCGGCGAGCAGATGACGGCGCAGCGCGCATTCGTGTTGCAATACGTGCAGCCCGGACTTACCGGCCTCATCGATGGTTCGGTCTCGACGCTCGCACCTATTTTCGCTGCCGCCTTCGCCACGCAGAACACCTGGCAGACGTTCCTTGTCGGCATGGCGGCGTCGATCGGCGCCGGCATTTCGATGGGCATCGCCGAGGCCATGTCCGACGACGGTATGATCACCGGACGCGGCCATCCCTGGTTCCGGGGCGGCATCACCGGCTTGATGACGGCGCTCGGCGGTCTCGGCCACACGCTGCCTTATCTGATCCCGAATTTCTGGACCGCGACCACGGTCGCGGCCGCCGTGGTGGCTGTGGAGCTGTGGCTCATCGCATGGATCCGCTCGAAATACATGGACACGCCGTTCTGGCGGGCCTCGTTCGAGGTGGTGGTCGGCGGCCTCATCGTGTTCGCAGTCGGCATTCTGATCGGCAGCGCGTGACCCTGAAGCGAGAGATGACAGTCCAATCCTCTTGACGGCCATGATCGCCTGATGAAGGTAAGCGGCTCGCTCGGATCTCTTCCCCTCGGAGCGTGTTCGTTTGCTTGCCGCCGTTCCTGCCCAAGCCTCACCTTACAGGATGCCCGAATGAGAACGAGAACGTCGACAGCGGCTGCCACATTGGTTCTCGGAGCGCTTCTCGCGGTCAGCGGCTCCGCCGTGTCCGAGCCTGCTCCCAAGGGCAAACCCAAGGTCGAAAAGGCCGCAGCGGCACAGCCGGCGCCGGTCCCGCCGCCGGCCAACAACCGCAATTGCCAGAATACCGGTGACTTCGACGGATGGCTCGCGGGCTTCAAGAAAGAGGCGCAGGCGGAGGGAATCAAGCCGGCGACCATCCAGGCCACACTGAGCGGCATGCAGCTCGATCCCGGGATCATCGGCCGCGACCGCAAGCAATCGTTCTTCAACCAGTCGTTCCTCGACTTCTACGGCAAGCTCGCGTCCAAGAACCGCTACGAAAACGGCGTGAAGCGAGCAGCGCAGCACCGGGCCATCTTCGACAAGGCCGAGAAGGAGTTCGGTGTCCCGGCTGCCGTCATCACCGCGTTCTGGGCACTGGAAAGCGACTTCGGCGTCGGCATGGGCAACCTGCCGGTGTTGAAATCGCTGGCAACGCTCGCCTACGATTGCCGGCGCGGAGAGATGTTCCGCGGCGAGCTGAAAGCGGCATTGAAGATCATCGACCGTGGCGATCTCCGGGCCGAGGAAATGATTGGTTCATGGGCAGGCGAGCTTGGCCAGACGCAGTTCTTGCCCGGGCACTATCTCAACCACGCACTCGACTATGACAGTGACGGCAAGCGCGACCTGATCCGATCTGTCCCCGACATCATCGGTTCGACCGCAGCCTTCATTCAGACGCTCGAATGGCGGCGGGGCGAGCCTTGGCTCGAGGAAGTGCGCGTGCCGGTCAGCCTGCCTTGGGACCAGGCCGATCTCGTCATCAAGCACCCGCGCGCGAAGTGGGCGCAGTGGGGTGTGACGGGGCTATCGGGAAAGCTGCAGGCCGACCAGATGCCGGCGTCATTGCTTCTGCCAATGGGCCGCAATGGTCCGGCGTTCCTCGCCTACCAGAATTTCGACGTCTATCTGAAGTGGAACCAGTCGCTGACCTACGCGATCACGGCGGCTCATCTCGCAACCCGCATTGCCGGTGCGCCCGCGTTGTCGAAGGGTAACGGCCAGCCCATTCCCGTCGTGACCGCGGACGAGTTGAAGGAACTTCAGACCATTCTCCAGCGGCGCGGTTTCAACGTGGGCGAGCCCGACGGCAAGCTCGGCGCGGGCACGCGCGCGGCGGTCAAGGCCGTGCAGCTGAAGCTCGGCCAGATTCCGGACAGCTATCCAACGCCGGAGCTGCTCGCGGCGCTGCGCGTTCAGCGTTGACCAGCCCATGTTCGGGTCAGAAGTGGATCTCTTGGTCCTGCTGTTTGTCGTGGGGCTCGTCGCTGCGGCCATCGATGCCATCGCTGGTGGCGGCGGGCTGATGACTGTCCCTGCGCTGCTGCTCACCGGCCTCGGTCCTGTCGAAACGCTCGCCACAAACAAATTCCAGGGCTCGTTCGGCTCGGTGACATCGAGCGTCGTATTCTGGCGGCGCGGGCTGGTGGAGCCGCGTATCGCACTGCCGATGGGCGTTCTTTCGGCGGCAGGCGCCATGCTCGGAGCGTTATCGGTCGGCATGATCTCGCGGGCGGCACTCGAAACCGCCATCCCGGTCATGCTGATTGCCATTGCCGTCTACTTCTTGTTCGCCCGCCGCATGACGGATGCCGACAGCCGCGCGCGCATGGGCATGGGGCTCGTCACCGCAACGCTGGTGCCGGCAATCGGCTTCTACGACGGCATCTTCGGACCGGGCACCGGTACGTTCTTCATGCTGGCGTTCGTCACGCTGCTCGGCTTCGGCGTGCTGCGCGCGACCGTCCACACCAAGGTCGCCAACGCCGGCAGCAACTTGGGCAGCCTCGCCGTGTTCTGGGCCATGGGCGCGATCGACTTCAAGCTCGGCCTCGTCATGGCGGCGGGTGCGTTCACCGGCGCGCAGCTCGGTTCTCGGCTGGCCATGCGTTTCGGCGCGGATCTCATCCGCCCGCTGTTGGTTGTCATTTGCTGCGCGCTGGCCATCAAGCTCCTGGCCGACCCCAAGAACCCGATCCGGCGGATGATGGGAGGGGAGGCTGTGCCGAGCCAACTGGCCACGTCGCAACAGTGACGGCGCGAACAATCGGCAGAGGAGGCATGGCGCACTGCGTTTCGTGACCCGATTTCATTTGTTCCTTTCGGCGTGGCCCATGGCTTTGCTCAGGTGATCAATGTACGCATGAAAACGCAACGCCACGCCATCCACAGCGCGCAGATCCATGTTCGCCTCGCTCGAAACGAATCAAGAATCTTCTGTTTCACACAGTTCGCGGTTTGCGACACAGTAAGATTAGGCGGCACTCCTCATTTCAGTTTCTTGCTGAGCATCGCATAGTCGACCTTAGACCTGTGCCGGCGGTCGAGTGGGATGGCGTCGATCTGGCGGACGACCAAGTCGCCGAGGCAGTCGGCGCGAGCCTGCCACTCGTGTCGATGCCGACCGTCGCCCTCGATCGCCAGCACCCCGCATCCTGCTACTCCGATCAAGGCTGCGCGGCGCACGCCGGGCCAGCTCATGGCGGCGACTTCGACCGGGAATGGATAGAGCGTGCCGACGCGCGCTTCGTGCCGGCCGAGCAGCCAGAGGCGTCCAAGGCTGTCGATCCGTCCGGCATCACCAGTGCGGTGCCAGATGGCGCCATCGATCAGGCGCTTGTTCGCCGCATCGTGACGGGGGTCCAGGTAGCCTTTGTTGACGTGCTCGCCGGTAACCAGGATTTCGTCGTGTTCGAGCCGGATGTGGATCTCCGAGATCGGCGCACCGGCGAGCAGGCCGGCGCCCTGCTGCATGGCGATCCGGTCCTCGTCGCGAACGTCACGCGCGTGGAGGTGGGCGATCGGCTCGGCCTCGGTCGAACCGTAGACCACGACGACGTCGGCCCCGGGCAGCTTCAGTGCGAGCCGCTCCAGCAGGGCGGGAAACACCGGGCCGCCGCCGGTGAATATGGTGGACAGCGGTGGCGGTGCTTCGAGGTTTGCGAGGCGCTCGCAGATCGACGGCGGCACCAGAACGCGGGTGATGCCATGACGCCTGATGTGGGCGGCGATCGAGGCGACATTGGCCCCATCGTGTTTGCGCACGTTCCAGTTCGGCAGCACCGAGGTCACACCGAGTGCGAGATTGGCGACGACGAAGACCGGGAAGGCGACCAGATCCACCTCGCCCTCGCGCGTGGGCCTGACGAGGTCGGCGACGCGTGCGTTCTGCGTGGCGAGGAACCCGTGCGAGCGCATGATGGCCTTGGGCGAGCCGGTCGATCCGCTGGTGAACGAGATCAGTGCGGCGTCGGTCGCCTCCACGGCTGAGATCTCGTCATTGCCGGCGCCGCGATCGTGCGGCGTCAGCTTGAGCGTGAGGCCCCTCAGTTCCGGCAGCGCGATGCCAAGCAGCCGGTAGAAACCTGCTGCAAGGAACGCCTTTGGCATCGTGGTTCGAGCGGCGTGACGGAGCCCGGCGAGACCCATGGCCGGCTCGGGGAAGACAACGACTGCACCAATGCGCCAGGCTGCGGCCATCGCGACATAGAGATCGATGCCGAGTCCCATCGCAACGAGTACGCGATCGCCACGCCCGATGCCTCTGGCGCGCCAGGCGGCTGCGAGGAGATTGCAGCGTGCGGCGAGGTCGCCGAAGGTGATCGCACGGCCCTGGCCGTCGACGATGGCCGTCTGATGCGTCCGCCGTGCGGCCTCCGCCTCGAATGCCGCGACGACGTTCATGGGCGCGTACCGAGCGCGCGGCCCATCAGGTCGTATCGGCGGAATACCGTCCCGCTGTGGCGGGCGCTGCGTTCGTTCGAGCGGTTGTCGACGTGCATCAGCGCATGGATCACCTCGCTGTAGCCGAGATCGCGGAATGCGCGGTGGGCGGCGTCGGCGAGCATGTGGCCGACGCCGCGCAGGCCGCTGGCGTAGGTCTTGATGATGGCGGTCGAGGGCCGCGCCCCCTGCAGCCTGTCGGGAATTGCGAAGAGGAAGCCGACGAGCCGCTGGTCGAGGTGAGCGAACAGCACGAGACGGGGATCGATCGCCGGCAGGATCGGCGCGTAGAGCGCGATGAAGGCCTCGCGTCCGATCGGCTTGTAGAAAGCGTTGCCAGCGAAGGCTGAACCCGACAGGTCGAACAGCGCCCCGATCAACGCGTCCGCGTCGCGGCCGTCCCAAGCCGAGACAATGACACCCGGCACCGCGGGCGCGGCGCAACGATGGCATCCTCCAGCTTCGCCCTCGCCGAAACGTAGGAGGAGATCGCCGCAAAGCCTGCGCCGCGGAAGGCTGCGAGGTCGTGCGGGCCACTTATCGGCTCCAGCAGGAACGGCGGGCTGAGGTCGCTCTCTGCGACGACGCGGTAGGCATGCCAGGTGTCGCCGTCCATGGGCCCGATGACGGCCTCGAAGCCCTCGCGCGCGAGTTTCGCCGCGACGTCATCGAGCAGCGCCACGCCTTCTGCGGCGCTCGCGCAGGCGAACTGACCGATCGCGGCCGTACGCCTGTGATTCCACTCCGGGGCATCGCGATAGATCGCGCATCGCGCGCTGTCGCGCGTCACCATCTCGGGGCCTCTATCGTTCATGATGGGAGGCTCCTCAGTGCCGTCGTCAGCAGGGGCAGGCTGATCGCCAGCACCATCGCCGCGACTGTGCGATGGCGCACGAACAGGCCGGGCAGCAGCGCCGGGATGGCCACGCATAGCGCGAGGCTCGCCGCGATCAAAACTGCAAACGAGTTCATCCAGCGGGCCTCCGCGACGTTCAGCCCGCCCAGTGCGTAGACCGCGAGCCCAAGACCGGCGGCAATAAGGCCCGCACCGGCAAGTCTGCCTCGCTTCAGGGCGAGCGTTGCAAAAACCGTCGCAACGCCGGCAAACGTGAGATTGTAGAGGTTGATGGCATTGTGACCGCTCCATTCCCCGAGGAACAGCCACAGGGCCGCTGCCGCCGCCGCCACGCCAAGAAAGTCGAGTTCGGGACGAGTGCTGTCGCAGGGTTCGCGATGGCAGAGGGCGAGCAAGCCGACGAGGCGGCGAGTGGCAGGATCGCATTGTGCGGCGCCGTCACCGACAGGATCAAGAACACGAGCACGCCATAACCGCGGGCCGCCTGCCGGGTGAGCCCGAGGCGCGCGCCAGCGGCCTGAAAGCCGGCGATCAGCGTGAGAAGCAGCACAGCGGCGCCGAGCAGACTGTAGAGTGGCGCATCGAGGTTGTTCTGCAGGAACAGGTGCAGACCGACGGGCACGAACAGGTTGTCGAGCCCGCGCCAGGAATCGGCCTCGAGCTGGGCACCGAACGCGGCCACGATGACCGACAGCAGGATCACATTGAGCTTGGGTACGTCCGTCATCAGCAGCAGCGTGATCATGGCGAGGATGAAGGCGAGCAGGAAGAACATCACCACGCCTTCGAAGCTCTTGGTGCCGTCCTCGACTGCGAACAGGCGGCGACCGTAGCGCACACCGGTCAGCGCGGCGGCGGCGTCGGAGAAGGTGAGCACCAGCATCGGTAACACGAACAGGACCGGATTGCCGTACGAGCGGAAGAACAGGAAGCCGACGGCGACGGCGAGCAGGACCTCGCCGTACGACTGGCGTTCGACGCCGTGGATGGTCGAGCCGATACCGGTTCTCGCCAGCGCCGGCAGGCGCATGAGCATCAAGACGACGACAGCGACGGCTGTGAGCAGAAGCACCGGCCAGGTATCGGAGAAGGTTAGCGGCAGTGACAGAGCATAGAGCCCGGTCGCCACGTGCACGCTCTTGCGCTGCAGCTCCGCCGACCAACCGCGGCGCCGCGCGATCGCATGCACGCCAGCCATCGCGCCGAGCAGGCCGGCGATGGAAAGCGCGATCAGCAGGAGCGGCATCGCCGTGTTCACCTGCGCACCTCTTCGACGACGAAATCGGAGTAGAAAAAGGCTTTGTCCATGGCCTTGCCACGGCCCTCGAGATCGCTGTGGGTGGTGACGCGGCCGCGATAAGCCGAAGGCACGCGGCGCGGCGCCATCATATTCCAGTAGACGAGTCGCGCGCTGGGGTTGGCTGCCTCGAGCAACCCGCCGTAGACGCTGGCGAACGTTGCCTCGTCCATGTACTCGAAGATGTCGGACAGGTTGAAGCCGTCGGCGCGCACGCCCTCCACGATCAGATCCTCGAAGGCACCGCGACGCACATCTAGCCGGTCGAGCCGCGAGCGGATCAGATCGTAGTTCTCGGCGCGCCAGGCGAGCGGCAGCGCTTCACCCATCGTGCCCTTGAGGATCCAGTGCAGATAGGGGTTCTGCGCTGGATCGAGCGTGACGGCGGCGTGCACGATGCGGCGCGCGACATGGTCGGAGACGCTGCCCTCGGCGTGCTCGAAGAACGCCGGATCGCGGCCGAGCCGGCCCATCATGAAGCGGGAGAAGAAGACCTTGAGCAGCAGCCGCCAGCGCCAGTTGTTCCAGCGTCCGTCGTAGAAGAGGCGACGGGCGGCGGGCTCCCGCGTCTGAAATACCCCGTCGATCGTCTTGCAGTCATGCGCCAGCGGCAACAACCACGTGCGCATGATGCGGAAGTAGTGTTCGAACTTGCCAATGCCGCCAACACCGTATGTCTCGACACTTGCGCGCTGTGCCTGCCAGAATTCCTGCGAGGGCTGATCCATCGTCTGCATGACGCGATCCAGCAACGCGCCGCGCCGGGACGAGGGGCGGGCGCCGAGCAGCTCGAGGAACGCCGCGTGGTCGAGCACGCGCATCGCGGCGATGCGCAGCGTCATGCATGCAATCTGTGCCGGTGACAGATCGACGACGACGACGCGTTGCGGATCGAGCATCAGCATCGCCAGCGCGTTGTCGCCGGCAGAGCAGATGGACACGAAGGTTCGCCCGCTGTCACCCGCAAGGGCATCGACGAGCACGTCGGCATCCTCCCACAGCTGGGCGTAGCGGATGTGGTTGAATGCGGCCTTGCCCGCGATCCCGGCGATCATGAAAGTTTCCTTACTTTGCCGCTGGCACCGTCGACCTCGAGTGTGTCGCCGCTCGCGATCTTCGCCATCGCTCCCTTGAGCCCGACGACGCATGGAATGCCGAGTTCGCGCGCCACGATGGCCGAGTGGGAAAGGAGGCTGCCGCGCTCGACGACGATGGCGGACGCGTTGGTGAAAAGCGAGATCCAGCCAGGGTCGGTGTGCCGGGCGACCAGGATCTCGCCGCGATCGAGGTGCTCGCGAGCGGGATCGCTGATCACGCGGGCTCTCGCTGTGACGATGCCGACGGAGCAGCCGGTACCTTGCAACTCGCCGTCTCCGGCTTGCGTGGCGGCAGGCGCGGCGGCACGCACCTCGTTCGTGACGACGGCTCCGATCATGACGACGCGGTCGCCGGGATAGGGGCTCGCGCAATCCCTTGCCCATTGCTGCTTGCGCATCGCCACCAGCGCCTTCAGATCGCGGTCGAGGCCGGCGCCTTCGATCGCGCCAAGCACCTCCTGTACGGTGACGAAGAAGATGTCGCGCTCCGCGTCGAGCCGGTCATGAGCGTGCAACTGGCGCCCGATGGCGAGGAACACCCTTCGAGCCCGACCGAAGATGCGCGTGCGCTCGAAACGCAGGTTCTCCCGATCGCGCACGCGCGCCCTGGCCCAGCCGAGCACCCGCTTGAGGATCGCGCGGCGCATCGGCTTGCCTGCCAGCAGCGTGTCGAGCCGTTCGATGCCGTCACCGACGCGCCTTGCTTCGCCAGCGGGCTGGCTGGCTGCTGCGGCGATCGAGGCCAGCAATGGTCGCGGGTTCACGTCGAGCGTGATGCTCTCGAGCTTCAGTTCTTCGGTGCAGCGATCGCCGAACCTGGCGATGTAGTCGTCGAACTCCGCGGCGAGCGCAGGATTGGCTGCGAGTGCGCTGCGATCGCCGCGTGCCAGTGCCGCGATCATCGCCGCGTCGCCGGCAACGAGGCGCCCCATACGTGCGATGCGCCGGGGCGGTTCGGCCGAAATGATGTCGCCCTGGCCGATCATCACGTCGTTGTGCAAGGCGAGCCCCGACGCGCCGAGCCACCGCTCCGTCAACTTGCGCGACGAACCGAAGGCGATCATGCACAGGAAGTCGTTGATCAGCGGCGCATCCCAGCGATCGAGCAATGTCGCTTCGATCGATCGGTAGTTTCGGGCAAGCTCCGTCAAGCTCATCCGATCGATCGCCGCCGCATCGTTCGCCAACGCCGCTTCGAGGCGCCCGTGGAAACCTTTGATCGTTCGCCGCAGGCGGATCGCCTCGAACGCGAGCTTGCCCGCCATTCGACCAACGCGGGCCCATTCGGCGAGCGCCGCAAAGGCCTGCGGCCGGGGAGGGGCGAGCGTGTCCGCGATGTCCTTCGGCAACGGCTCATCGACGCCCATCATCGCTTCCATATGGGTGCGGTTCAGGCTGAAGCCCGGCAGCAGGGCGAGCAGACGGTACCAGTTCACCAAATTGTAGTAGACGCGGCCATCGATGCGCCCGAGCATATTGTCGAGCGCGGCGCCATTGGCGCGGATGCGCGCGGCGTCGATGCCGCAGATGGCGAGAAACGCCCGGTAGACGCGCGCATAGGCATACTGCGCGAAGCTGTAGGTGAGCGGAGTTACGAAGCCAGGATAGCTTTCGACGATGTTCGAGTTGTCGAAGATCGTGGTGTGGTGGTCAGGCTGCTGGATGGCACGCAGCGGCGTGGTGATGGCGCGAGCCTGCAAGAGGTAGAGCCGATCGCCGGCGAGCGCCCATTCGATGTCTTGCGGCGTACCGAAAGCCTCGGCCACCTTGCGCGCCAGGGCCGCAACGGCCGCGACATCCTGCGGGGCGAGCACCATCGTGCCGCCCTCTTCAGGAGCCTGGAACACGGCTCCGGTCGCACCGTCGAGGATGTGCTGTTCGCCGTCGATTTCACCGCCGACGAGGCGGTCACCGAGGCCCGCCGTCGCGGAGATGACGATGCGGTCGCGCCGGCCGCTGACCGGATCAGCCGAGAACGCGACACCAGCCGCCCGCGCGTCGACCATGCGCTGGACGATCACAGCGGGCATGCCGCCTTCTGGGTCGAGGCCGCGAGAACGGCGGTACTCCTTGAGGCTGTCGGTTGCACCCGACGCGCGCACGCGACCAACGGCTGCGGGCACGTCCGCTGCCGCGACGCCGAGCAAACTCAGGAACTGGCCGGCATGCGAATGGGCGGAGCCATCCTCCTCGCGCCCCGACGAGCGAACGGCGTAGCGGCCTTCACCCAGCCGCTGCAGCGCCGCGTCGATTCCCGGTTGCGCATCGTCGGCGGCACGCGTCGGTTCGATGACGAAGAATGCGGGCACGTCGAAGCCGAGTTCGGCGAGGCGCGCCAGTACCGCAGCCTTGCCGCCGACCCTGGCGACGTCTCGGACTTCGGGAAGAAAGTGGATGGCGTGCTGCGTCATGCGGCGCTCCCGAGCAGCGGCAGGAATCCGGCGGCGATATAGCAGGCGAACACCCAGAGGCCCGCGGCGGCATCGACGAGCTTCTGGTTGGCGCCGGTCGGCGCGCGGAGGAACCGTACGGCGGTGGCGCTCGCCGCGAGGCAGGCGACGAGGCAGGTCACGATCACCGGCACTGGTGCCGCGAGCGCGAAGCCGACGGCGGCCAGCAGCGCCATGGCGATCGAGAGGCAGGCCAGCCACGCATATGTCGCGCGCCGGATGCCGAACAGGGCCGTGTAGGTTTCAACGCCGGGCCGCTCGTTCGCCGGGGCATAAAGCTTGCGGCCGATCTCGAGGATGCAACCGTTGACGAAACTCAGGAGCAGGAACAGCCAGAGGCTCGCCGGTGGCGTACCGCTCCGCACCAGCCACTCGCAGCCGGTGACGAGGAAGTCGATGATCGGCATGATCAGCATATGCGAGACGAGATAGAGTAGCGGCCGGGCTTTGAGCCACTGGGTACGCCGAACTCCGCTGTCATCAAGGCGAGCCACAGCCAGACCGCCGCGAGCGGGACGAGCAGCCACGGCGACAGCACGACCGCCGTGAGTGCCGCGACCGGTGCGAGCCCCGCTGCGATCGACACGATGAGGCGCTGCGTCACGAGCCCGCGCGGGATCGGACGTTCGGGGCGATAGCGCCGGTCGTCTTCGGCGTCCTTCACCTCGTCGCAAGCGCGCATCTGGAAGAACACGATGAGCAGGATCAGAAAGGCGATCGCGTAGGTCGCAAATCCCGGCAGGTCGCGCCCGGCGAGTAGCGCCGAGACGTTGATGCTGGAGGCGCTGAAAGCCGCGAGCAGCAGCACGGTCTTGAACAGCGGGAAGCGCTCGGCCTGATAGATCCACAGCCGCTGCAGCAGCGACGGGCCGGGCTTCGCCACGGGCGCGGGGTTCACGTCGGCCCTCGCGCAAGCTTGTCGTGCGCCTGCGTGAAATGCCCGCCAGCAATCGCCGCCATGATCGAGATCTCGCCGCACAGGCAAAGTGCCGCGGTCACTTCGGCGAGTGCTGCGGCCTTGTTCGGCCCGTCGAGGCCGAGCAGGGCGAGGGCGGACCGCTGGCTCGGCAGCCCCGTCCCGCCGCCGACCGAGCCGACGAGAATGTTCGGCATCGTCACCGACATGAAGAGATCGCCGTTGCGATCCTCCATACGCGTCGAGCCGACCGCCGATTCCGCGACGCAGGCCGCGTCTTGCCCGGTCGCGATGTAGAATGCTGCGAGACCGTTGGCATAGTGGCCCTGGGCACCGATCTGCCCGGTCAGCCGGGCCCCGAGGTCCGCGATGCGTGCATATTCCAGCATGTCTGCCGGGGTCGTGCGCAAGTAGCGTTCGACGAGGCGTCGCGGCAGCATGATGCTGGCCGTCACCTTGCGGCCTCGCCCCGTCAGCATGCCGAGGAAGGACGCTTTTTTATCGCCTGAGAAATTGCCCTCGATGAACCAGCGGCGCGGTTTGATCGGACAAGCGTCGGCGATGTGGCGGGCGAGGGCATCCGTGGCAATGGTGACCATGTTCTGGCCCGACGCGTCGCCGGTGGTATAGCGGCAGCAGGAAGACGATCTCGCCGTCGATGTGCGGCTCGAGCGAGATCAGCTTGCCGTGGCGCGTCGTTCGCTCGGCGGCGTCCCTGAGTGCGGCCTCGTTGCGTGAGATCCAGTCGACGAACAGCCCTGCCTCGAGCAGATCGGCGAACAGGAACGCGGGGCTGCGCAGCACGCCGTCGGCCAGCATCGCGGCACTGATGCCGCCAGCGCGCGTCGCCACCTGCGCGCCGCGCGCATAGGAGGCGACGAGAGCGGCCTCCGTCGTTGCCAGCGGAACGAAGTAGTCGCCGTGCGCGTGCAGGCCGTTGACGCGCAGCGGTCCAGCGATCCCGAATGGCACCTTGATGGTGCCGGCGTAATTCTCGATGTTGCGGCTGTAGAGTTCGGCATCGCCGCGCGCTCCGGCATCGGCGAGCACGGCTCGAGCCGCGGCAGCCTCGGGCCTTGCCGCGAGCAGCCGGCCCCACACGCGATCGAGTTGTGCCGCGCTGGCGTGGCGCTCGAGCCGGAGGTTCGGCGGAGGATCGTCCGGACGGGGCCTCAGCCGGTCGGCCGCCCGCGCCGGGTCGAGCAGGCTTCTCAATCGCTCGAGCCTGTTTCGGACAATGGTCGGTAGTAGGTACACTGGTCAACTCCCGAGCGCAGGCCGTAAAGCATGATACGCCGCCACCCTTTCGACTTCGTGTGCGGGGGACAACTCGCTGGCAGAGTTCTCACTTGCAGCTGCATGTCTGCATGCTTGGCAGGACGCGCGGGACGGTATGGCCGTTGGGCCTGTCGCCCACCTGGTTTGAGGCGCTGATCGAGCAGTGATCGTTGTCCTCGCCGGCCAATTGAAGGCGTGACGCGGTCACGCTATTTTCGATCCAGAGTTCGCGACCTGGGCATCGAGGTAGACGATGCTATCGAGATCGCTGAGAAGATCGATATCTGATCGTCGACGCAGTCCCTCCGGTACCTGACATGGTCCGCGGCGCTAACTGTGTCGCCGAACGGCGGTCGCTCTACGGCAACGATTGGGATGACGAAATTTTTGCGCTGCAACACATGGTGCGCGACCGAAACCTGCAACTGGCCCTCACCGCCGAATGCCGCCCTACTTGCTAGCGCTCGAAGCTGAGGGGGTAAGCGGACGGTCGTCAAGGGCTCAGAGGCGACCGATCCGTGGTAGGATGGCCGAAGCCGAGCGACGGCGGCCACCATGGATGGCGCCCTATGGCATAAGGACCAACAAACAGTGGAGACGCTGCTCTTAGCACTGTCAAAGGTGACGCCAGACGCGATCCGGACCCTTCAGACAATCGAACTTGACCGCATCATCACCCTGCTCGCTATCGCCATGGGTGCCTGTGGTAACGAACGGCAAAGGCGATGAGCGAGTAGCTGCCCTTGTTGAGCGTATCGTCGTTGTCGTTCCGATCGACCAACCGGCGCTGCCTATCCACATCCACACCCACCACGAATCCCTTCGCAGCTCGCACCATCTCGACACCGCCGCCACTGCTCTGTCAGCGGCGCCTACTCCCCATTCGTCCATGAATTCGAAGCGTCGATCGTGCACGCCGAGACGCACTGTCGCGCGCCCGCAAACCCTCAGCTGCCTCTAAAACCCGCCAAGTTCGTGGTCGCCAATTGGCCGCTAGCGGGCTTTTCTGCTCTCGGCGCAAAATGGCTTAACTTATTGAAAA
>PEQZ01000025.1 GCA_002928395.1 Hyphomicrobium sp. | reverse complement strand
ATAGATGTTCTCGCCCGCGACCAGATTGGCAAGAACGATCGACGGCACTTTGAGCAGGAAACCGAGTCGCCCCGAAAAGGCATCGATGCGATAGGCGACGACCGATGGCGTGCCGCACATTGCGAGCTCCAGCGTGACGGTTCCAGAGGCGGCAAGTGCCGCGCGCGCCAGCTTGAAGGCACGGTATTTGTCGTCTTCGTTCTCGACCAGATGCGGCTTCACCGGCCAGTTGGCGATACCGGCTTCGACCAGATCGCGCGACGACGGGACCGTGGGGATGATGACCTGCGGCAACGCCTTGCCCTGCGCTCCGAGCAGCCGAATGGCCTCGCCGAAGGGTTGCAAGAGCCGGCTGACCTCGGAGCGACGGCTACCCGGCAGCACAACCACCACCGGCCGGCTGGAATCAAGCCTGAGAAGGGCTGAGAGGGGCGCCGGATCGAGACTATCGAGCCATGCACGGCGCTCGATCAGCGGGTGGCCGACGTACGTACAGGGCGGGCCGCCGAGCCGCTCATGCGCCTCGGGCTCGAACGGCAGCAGCGCCATGAGGTGGTCGACATAGCGGCGCATCTTGCGGGCGCGGCCGGGTCGCCATGCCCACACGGTCGGCGAAACGTAGTTGATGATCGGGATGTCGGGCCGCCGCTGGCGGATGCGCTTGGCAATGGGGTGGGTGAACTCCGGGCTGTCGATGATGATCACGGCGCTCGGCTCGGCGGCGATGGCCGCATCCACCGTGCGATAGACGCGGCGCACGATGCGCGGCAGTTTCGGCAGGATCGACATCGGTCCCATGACGGCGACGTCCTGCATCGGGAACTGCGAGTGGAGACCGCACTTCTCCATGCCCTCGCCGCCCACGCCAAGGTAGTGGATGCGGCTGCGAAACTGGGCGTTCAGCGTAGCCATGAGCTTCGCGCCGAGCGCGTCGCCCGAGTGCTCGCCGGCCACCACGAACAGCCGGTAGTGATCTGGACGATGTCCGATGATGACGGTGCGGGGGCCAGTACCCGGCGCGCCGTTCGAGGCACCGGGCGGGCGATCATTGGTGCGTGCCATTGCCACTCTCATGCTCAACGGTATCGATTTCGCGCATTTCGATCGAGGCCAAGAACAATCCACGCCGCTTGGCGGCGCCGACGGCTTCGGCATCGGGGACCATAGCGCCACCCGCGCGCCGTGTGATGACAACGCCTTCGAGCCCGGCCCGGGCCGCGGCTTCGATGGCGCGGGGACCGGCTTCAGCGCCCGACTGCAACACCGCGACGCCAAGCCGTTTGCGGCCGGTCGAGCCCCACTGCCTGAGATCGGCGACGCGGCCGAGCAACGCCAGCGTGCCCTCGCACGCCTCGACCGCAAGCACATGCCGGCGGACCACGACCACCGCCAGCGCGACGCCATATGGCGCGAGTGCCGCAACCACGCGCGCACCCTTGATGGCGCTTTCGAATGCATCCCGTTGCGGCGTCGAGCCGGCATAGGTTTGGAGTACTCCCGGTTCGATGGCATCCGCCGGGGTCGAGTGGGGCAGAGCGACCTGTCGGCAACCGTTGTCTCGTCGAGACCTGCAACGAACAGCCGCAAGGCATCGGCGCGGCGGATCAGGTCGTGGCGATCCGCCGCGATGGTTTTGCCCGCGAGAACCGCGACGCCCCGGAGCCCCGCCTCGGCGGCCCGCGTGACCGTCTCGGGGCCGATGGCCGGCAGGTCGATGCGCAGCTCCTGGCCGGGTTTCGGCCGTTTGATCAGTACGCCGCCGGCTTCGCCGATGTCTGACACGCCCCGCACACGTCTCAATGCGGCCACGCGATCGAGCATCCGGTCGGTACCTTCGACGCCTTCGATGGCCTCGATGCGGCCACTGGCGACCACGACGCCCTGGCCGATGTCGAGCCGGCCGATGCGTTCGACCACATCGAGGCCCAAGGCGATGTCGCGCTGGTCTTCGGGGCCGGGACGCTCGACGCCGAGCGGGCCGCGCCCGACGATGATCTCGCTGGCCACGTCGGCTGGACCCAGCACGCGGAACCCCTTGCCCTCGAAAAAGCGGATGACTTCGCGCAGCACGGCATCATCGCCGCCCGCGCGCACGATGCGCCAGATCATCGGCAGCGCCATCAAGAACCCGATGTCGGGACGCACATTCGCGAGGTTGGGCCGACTGACACGACCGACGATGACGATGTCGGTGGTGCCACTGCCGCGAAACAACTGGACCATGCGTGCGATCTGGCCCCAGTTGACGACAGCCGAGGGATGCGGGGCGAAGCTGGCGTCCGCCTCGCTTTCCAGTGCCACGATGAAGACGGGCACGCGGCGGGCGGCGACGCTGTCGGCGATCTCACGCGGGATGCTGCCGCCACCGGCCAGGATTCCGATCCGGCGACCGTTTCCGGCAGAGAGCGGTGCCATGGGGGTTCTCGGGGCGCTCAGGCTTCGGCCGTATCGCGGGGCGTACACAACGAGCGCTTGCCGCCCAACCGGATGAACTCGAGGATTTCCATGACGATCGGATGATCGCTGAAGCCTGAGGCAACGTCCTCGGCACGCTCCAAAAGCGTGCCTTCGGCGGCAAACAGCATCCGGTAGGCGCGGCGGAGGCTATGGATGTCCTGACGCGAAAAGCCGCGCCGCTGCAGGCCGACGATGTTGAGGCCCGACAAATAGGCACGATTGCCGATCGCCATGCCGTAGGGAATGAGATCGTTCTCGAGGCCGGACATGCCGCCGAGGAACGAGTGCGGCCCGACACGGGCGAACTGGATGACCGCCGCGCCGCCGCCGATGATGGCGTAGTCGCCGACCGTGCAATGGCCGGCCAGCATGACGTTGTTCGAGAAGATCACGTTGTTGCCGATGCGGCAATCGTGGCCGACGTGGCTGTTGGCCAGGAATGCGCAGGCATTGCCGATGGTGGTGACGAGCCCGCCGCCCTCGGTACCCGGGTTCATCGTCACGCCTTCGCGGATGATGCAGTCGTCGCCGATGCTGAGCGTCGACGGCTCGCCCTTGAACTTCAGATCCTGCGGCTGATGGCCGATGGAGGCAAACGGGAAGATCCTGGTGCGGGCGCCGACGGTGGTGCGGCCCGCAACCACGGCATGGCTGACGAGTTCCACGCCGTCTGCAAGGCTGACATCACTGCCGACGATGCAGTACGGCCCGACCTTGACCCCGGCCCCGAGGCGCGCACCCGGCTCCACGATCGCGGACGGGTGGATGGTGTTTTCAGTCATTCTTGCTCGCAAAGGCGCGGGCTTCGGCCGTGTCTGCCAGCATGGCACTGATCTCCGCTTCCGCGACCGTGTGGCCGTCCACCTTCGCCTCACCGAAGAAGCGCCACACGCGCCCACGGTTCCTGATCTTCTTCACATGATAGTGGAGCTGGTCGCCGGGGAGAACAGGTTTCCGGAACTTGGCCCGATCAATACCCATGAAATAGACGAGCTCGGCGCGATAGTCCTCGCCGAGACTGTGCACGCACAGCGCGCCGGCGGTCTGCGCCAGGCCCTCGATGATCAGAACGCCAGGCATGACCGGGAATTGCGGGAAGTGCCCGGTGAAAAAGGGTTCGTTGATGGTGACGTTCTTGACGCCGACGCAGCTCTCGTCGCCGTCCATGTCGTACATGCGGTCCACGAGCAGGAACGGATACCGATGCGGCAGAAGTTTCATCACGCGAATAATGTCGGCGGTGGCTAAACCCGCTTTTCCGCGGGCATCCGAGCCTGATTTCACTGTTGTGTCGTCCATATCCTGCATCCCATGCACCTCTCGAGACGACACTGGGCACTCAGATGGCCGGCGTCACTCGTCGTTCGAACTTCCCGACTTTCCACCGGACTGCCGGGCCGCCAAACGCTGAATGGCGGCAATTTCCCGGGCCCATTCGCGGAAAGGCCGCGCCGGCGTACCGCCCATGCGAGCACCAGGCGGCACATCGTCCTTGACGTGCGAAGACCCGGCAATCTGGGCACCTGCACCCACCTTGATGTGACCCACCAAGCCGGCCTGCCCCCCCATCACGACGAAATCGCCGAGCTGGGCCGAGCCTGAGATCCCGCACTGCGAGACAATCACGCAGCACCGCCCCATGATGACGTTGTGCCCGATCTGAACCAAATTATCAATTTTCGTGCCCTCACCGATGATCGTATCCTTAAGGGCGCCACGGTCGATGCACGAATTGGCGCCGATCTCGACGTCGTCCTGGATGATGACGCGGCCGATCTGCGGCACTTTCAGATGGCCATCGCGACCCATGGCGAAGCCGAACCCATCCTGGCCGATGCGCACACCCGCATGAATGATGACGCGGTCACCGAGCAATGCGTGGATGATGGTGGCCTGTGGTCCGATGTAGCTGCCGCGGCCAACGGTCACGCGGTAGCCGATCACCGCGCCGGCGGCAATGCGGCTGCCGCGACCGATGCGGGCACTTGGCCCGATGACGGCTCCGGGCTCGATCACGACATCCGGCTCGATCTCGGCGGAGGGATGGACCGGAACGCGGGAATCGCCCGCCACCAGCGGCCATGACGCGGTCGGGTAGAAGAGATGCAACGCTAGCGCGAAACCACGATAGGGCGCCTTGGTCAGCAGTCCCGAGGTGCCGACCGGCAAAAGACTGGACGACGCGGGGTGGATGAGGCAGGCGCCCGCCGTGGTGCCAGCCAGCTGGTGCGCGTATTTGCGGTTGTCGAGAAATGTCAGATCGGCGCCACCTGCCTCGGACAGCGGCCGCACGTCCTCGATCCCAAGTTCTGCGTTGGCTCCGGGGGCGAGTTCAGAGCCTGTTGCGCGGGCCACCTCGGCCAATGCGAAGGGGCCGGCACGCTCAAAGAACCCTGGATGCTCCATCTGTCATTGTCCCGCATGCCAGAGACCGATACCCGCCGCAATTTCGCGACCGACGCCCGAACCGAAGCCAGACCCAGTGACGACGCCCCCGCGGCGCAACGTCACCAACGGAAACGCGCCCGATCGACGGGCGCGCTCCACACATAGTTCAGAAACGACCGGCCACCAAACCGTCCCGACGGATCACGCGACCCTTTAAAGGGGTTGAGTGATCAGAACTTGGTGGAGGCACCGAAGCGGAAGCGCTGTTCCTCGTCGTAGGCCTCTTTGGTCAACGGTATAGCGTAATCGACGCGCAGCGGCCCGACCGGCGAGTTCCAAAGGATCGAGGCACCGACCGCCGAGCGAACCGACGAATCGTCGGCCAAATTGGCACCCAGAAGGTCCTGAGCCCGCTTGTTGCCGAACACCGAGCCGGCGTCCACGAACAACGCGCCACTCATACCCAGATCGTCCGGGATGAACGGGAAGGGGAAGCGCACTTCAGCGGTCGCTGCCCAGAACGTCTGTCCGCCAAGCGAGTCACGGTCACCGCCCACGGTGATATCGCGCGGACCAATGCCCGATCGTTCGAAGCCTCGCACCGTTTCGCCGCCCTTGAAGAAGAGGTCGAGCAGCCTGACGTCTTCGCCACCCCAGCCTTCGATATGACCGGCCACAGCGCGGCCGACGAAGGTGATTTTTTCCGTGATCGGGTAGTAGGCGCGGCCTTCGCCCTGCACGCGGATGTAATTCACGTCTCCGCCCAGACCCGCAAAGTCACTCGCCAGCTGGAAATAGGTGCCACGGGTCGGATTGCGAGGATGGTTGCGGGCATCATAGGTCACCGAGGTGCCCAGTGCCGACGTCCAGTAGCTGGGGTCAGAGCAAGGCGCACTCGTGCCTGGAGGAATTAGCGCTGGAATGGTACGGTCGCCGCAAGCGTCACGGACCGCGATCGATGCGCCGGATTCGACATCAAAGATCTCGTCGCGGGCCAGCGTATAGCTGGTCTGCACCCAGAGGTTTTCCGAAATCGGGAAGCCCAATCGCAGCGACCCTCCCGACTTGCGGCTCTTGAAGCCGGACTGCCGAGACTGGTCGGTCTCCTTGTGGAACAAATCGAAGCCCGCAGAAAGATTGCGATCGAGGAAGCGTGGCTCGGTGAAGGACAAGTCGATCTGGTACCGCTCGACCGAACCGGCGAGCTTGAGGCGCAGGAACTGTCCGTTACCCAGCAGGTTGCGCTCCGTGATACTGACGTCGCCGATAACACCTTCCGACGTCGAGAAACCGGCACCGAACGACAACTCGCCAGTCGACTGCTCGACAACTTCAACGTCGAGAGCCACGCGGTCAGCCGAAGAACCGGGACGGCGCTTGACCTCCGCGGACTGGAACAGACCGAGGGCGGTCAGGCGCTTTTTGGCGCGATCGACCAGCAACGGGTTGTAGGCATCACCCTCAGCCAATCGGAACTCGCGGCGGATCACGTAGTCCTTGGTGCGGACGTTGCCGATGATGTTGATGCGCTCGATATAAATCCTCGGGCCTTCATCGATCGAGTACAGCAGCGAGATCGTCCGCGAAGCCGTATCAGGCGTCGCCCGGGGACGTACACGGGCAAACGCGAAGCCTTGCTCGGCGACATTGAGGGTCAACTTCTCGACCGTCTTGTCGATGTCGCTACCATTGTAGACGGTGCCGCGCTTGGTCAGAACGTCACCGCCGAGGCGATCGGTCTGGACCGCCGGAAGGGCGCTTTCAATGCGCACGTCACCGAACGTGTAGAGTTCACCTTCCTCGATGCTGAAGGTTATGAAGAAGCCCGAGCCGTCGCGATCGAGCTCTGCACCGGCAGCAACCACGCGCGCATCGGCGTAACCGTTTTTCAGGTAGTACTGGCGCAGCAATTCACGATCGAGGCCGAGACGATCCGGATCGTAGATGCTGGTACCCTTTAAAAAGTCAAACCAGCCGGTCTGCGTGGTCGAAACGATATCGCGCAACTGGCTGTCCGAAAACGCCCTGTTGCCGATGAAGTTGATCCCCTTGACCTTCGTGGCACCGCCCTCGGCGATCTCGAACACGAGGTTCACGCGGTTCTGCTCGAGCTCGATGATCTTCGGCTCGACCGTCGCGGCGAAACGACCCTGGCGGCGGTAAACGTCGAGAATACGCTGAACGTCGGACTGAACGCGCGACCGCGTGAAGACGGCCCGCGGCTTGAGCTGAACTTCGGTCTGAAGCGTCGCCGTATCGACTTCGCTATTACCCTCGAAGGCCACCTGATTGACGACCGGGTTTTCGACAACCGTGACCACGGCCGCGGCCCCATCGCGCTCAATCCGCACGTCGGAGAACAGTCCTGTGGCAAACAATGCCTTCAGCGAGCGATCGACCTTGTCGGCGTCGTAGCTGTCACCGACTGAAAATTGCAAATAGGATCGAACCGTCTCTGGCTCGACACGGCGGTTGCCGACTACGCGAATATCGCGAACAGGCCCAGCCTGAGCGATGGCTATGGCGGGCGCAACAACAGCTTGGGCGTAAAACGCCAAGGGTGCGAGCATCATCAACCAAAGGAGCAGGCTCAACCTACTCACCGCATTCATCCGAACTTTCGGCATTCGCGGTTCTGCCCTCGTTTGCCGACCCCCCAAACTCGCGCAGCCTGTCGGCATGAGAACCGCGCGATCTTAATCCGTTTTTTTCAAGCGCGCCAACCGGATGCTGGAGAACCCAACGAGCGGCCGACGGCCGACAAGAACCCGATGACAATCGGAAGGCCGGCGCGATTCCCCCAGAATCGAGCCCTCTCGTCGACACTTGGTTTTAACGATTCAAACGCCTCCGGGGAAGTGGCAAGAATACGTCACCGCCCCTGATTCGGCGGGGCTTTTTTCAGCCGAGCCACGACAACCAGCGCTTCAGGATCGGCAGATCGTTAAGGGTGGCGAAGACCATCAGACTGAGCACGACCGCAAGCCCGATGCGGAAGCCGATTTCCTGGCTTCGCTCGCTGAGCGAACGACCGCGTACCGCCTCGATCGCGTAGAACATAAGGTGACCGCCGTCGAGCAGCGGGATCGGGAACAGATTGATCAGGCCGACGCTGACCGAGAGCACTGCGACCAAATGGATCAAGGCTTCGATCCCGACTTTGGCCACCTGCCCACTGACTTCCGCAATACGGATCGGACCACCCAGCTGATCGGCCTTCTGCCGTCCCGCGATCACGTCGCCGAGGTAGCTCAAGGTGCTGGTGATGATGAACTTGGTTTCGGAGATACCGAGACCGACGGCCTCGATCGGGCCGACGCTGCGAGTTCCTACCTCTTGCGGCCTGCGCACGCCTTTGATGCCTATGACCACGCGCCGGCTCATACCCGTGACGTCACCCGGATCTTCGCGAACCTCGGGTATCGCACTGAGATCCATGAGCTTTCCGTCGCGCTTCACGGTGAACGTCAGCTTCCGGCCCGGGCTCGTGCCGACGAGGCGCTGAAGCTCACTGAAGCCACTGATGGCCGAGCCGTCGATGGCAACGATGACGTCGCCCGGTTTGAACCCGACCCGGGCAGCCGGAGTATCCGCGATAACCTCGTCGACGCGGGCCTCGGTCAACCTGACGCCGGTGATGCTGTAGATGACGGCGAAGATGGCGATTGCCATGATGAAGTTGGCAATGGGGCCGGCCGCGACCACCGCCGCACGCTGCCACAGCGGCTTGGCGTGGAAGGACCCGGCACGTTGCTCGGGCGACATGTTCGAGATCGCCTCGTGCGACGGCACGCTGGCCGCGTTCTCGTCGTCCATGAACTTGACGTAGCCGCCGAGCGGGATCATCGCCAGCCGCCAGCGGGTGCCGTGGCGGTCGTTGAAGCCCCAGATTTCCTTGCCGAACCCGATCGAGAACGCCTGGACCTTGACGCCGCACCAGCGCGCCACCAGGAAGTGCCCCATTTCGTGCACGAAGACCACGATCGTGAGCACGAACAGAAACGCCAGCGGGAACATGAGGTAGCCCCACACGGTGCCCAGCAGGGTGTTGGTCAAAATAGCCATGATTCCGACTGTCTCCCCATGCCCGGACCCGATGCCGGTGACCGGGTCGCGATCAGCGCGGTTGCCCGGATGTTCTACTTCAAACTCAAGTCATAATCGAAATCACGAGGGCTTCGCCAGGCCGAACTCGGATTGAGCCAGCCGCCGGGCTTCCGCATCGACGGCCAGAACGTCTTCGAGCGATTGAAGCGGGCGCATTAGACCCGCTCTGTCCGCCTGTTCGATCACACACGATACCAACTTGGCAATATCAAGAAAACCGATTCTCCGCTGCAAGAACGCAGCCACACCGATTTCGTTGGCGGCATTCATTACGGCGGGCGCGGCATCGCCGCGATCAAGCGCCTCGCGCGCAATGCGGAGCGCCGGGAAGCGATCCTCGTCGACGGCTTCGAAGGTGAGCGTGCCGATTTTGGCGAGATCGAGCCGTTCGACGGGTGCCGCCATCCGCGTAGGCCAGGCCAGCGCCAGCGCAATCGGTGTCCGCATATCGGGACACGACAGCTGGGCAAGCACCGAACCGTCGCGGTAGCTGACCAGGCAGTGGATGATCGACTGCGGGTGGACCACGGCGCCGAGCTGGTGCTTTTCGACCGGGAACAGGTGGTAGGCCTCGATCAGCTCGAGCCCCTTGTTCATCATCGTCGCGGAATCGATGGTGATCTTGGCACCCATCGACCAGTTGGGATGCTTCAACGCCTGCTCGGGCTTCACATCCGCCAGCTGTGCCTTGGTCCACGACCGGAACGGACCGCCGGATGCCGTCAACACGATGCGCTCGATGGTCTCCGGGGTGGCACCCGCAAGTGCCTGGAACGCGGCCGAATGCTCGCTGTCGACCGGCAGCAGTTCGGCGCCGCGACGAACCACCTCGGCCATGAACACGGCACCCGCCGAGACGAGGCACTCCTTGTTGGCCAGTGCAAGCCTGCGGCCCTGCCGCACAGCGGCGAACGTCGGTCTTAGCCCCGCCGCACCAATGATGGCCGCCATCGTGCAGTCGGCCGGCTCGGTCGCGGCTTCTTCGAGCGCAGATGCGCCCGCGCCGATGCGTATGCCCGATCCCGACAACGCGGCCTTGAGGGCGGCGTAGCAGCTCTCGTCCCCGATGGCGGCAAACCGCGCCCGGTGCTTCACGGCAAGGGCGGCCAACTGTTCGGCGTTGGTCTGGGCGGTGAGTGCCACGATCTCGAAGGCATCCGGATTGCGCCCCACCAGATCGAGCGTACTGGCCCCTATGGAGCCGGTGGCGCCCAGGATCGAGATCGACCGGATGGCGTCAACCGGGTTCCTGGCCGGGTTCCTGGCCGGATTCCTGGCCGGATCCGCTGCCGGTGCGACGTCGGTGGCGGCTGTCAGCGGATCCATCGTTTGCTTGACCATCGAAGATGTCACGAGCCCAGGAGCAAGGCGCGTGCGGGAGCCTTGGCGTTGATCAACAGCGACAGAAGTGCCGCGGCAGTGGCGGCGGCGACAAGGCCGTCCATACGATCCATGAACCCGCCATGCCCGGGGATCAAGCTACTGGTATCCTTGACCTTGAACAGTCGTTTCAGCCCGCTTTCGGCGAGATCGCCGGCCTGCGATACCAAAGCGAGCCCGACGCCCAGCATAAGCAGCCGTTGCCACGACGCGCCACTAACGGCCAGCGAGAAAAGCGTCGCGACCAGCGCGCTCGCCGAGACGCCGCCGATCAGGCCGGCCCAAGTCTTGTTCGGCGACACCGCGGGCCACAGCTTGGGACCGCCGAACTGCCGGCCGGCGAAGAACGCCGCCGTGTCCGTCGCAACCACGCAGCCAACGACCATCAGCACGGCCCAGAACCCGAGCGGGCCGTCGCCCCTCAGCCACAGTAGAGCAACGGCCGGTAGCCCGACATAGAACACACCGTGCGCGGACATGGTGGACCGGCGGCCGAACTCGAGCGCGAGAACGACGAGGGCGCCGATGCCGAGCACCGCCAGACTGAGAGCCGGCAACCCGGTGACGGCCAGCAGCACGGCCGTCGTGATAGCTCCGGCATGGACGGCGAACGGAACGTCCCACGTATTGTGGCGGACCATCCGCCCCCATTCCCAGCTCATCAGCAACGCGATGGCGAGAACCAGCAGTGCGAACGGCCGCTGGCCTGCGACCAGCAGGAGAAACGCACCCACGGCGAGAACGGCGCCAGCCAGCGCGCGCACCCTGAGATCCCGCCAAGGAGTGGGATTGAGTCGCTGCGGAGCCGCGCGGGCCTCGTCATGCATGGCTGCGCCTCATGCCGTGGAGCGCCGATTGAGGCCGCCGAAACGGCGCTCACGTGCCCGGTAGGTCGCGATGGCGTGCTCGAGTTCGGGTCGGCCGAACTCGGGCCAGTAGACGTCGAGGAATACGAACTCGGTGTAGGCTGCCTGCCAGAGCAAGAAGTTCGAAAGCCGCATCTCGCCGCTGGTGCGGACCAAGAGATCCGGATCGGGAATACCGCCGGTATCGAGCGCGCGACCCAGCGCCTCGACCGTGATTTCGGCCGGTTGCAACTTGCCTTCGGCAACCTCGGCGGCGAGCCGGCGGGCGGCCTTGGCGATCTCGGCGCGAGAGCCGTAGTTGAATGCGACAACCAGCGTGAGCGTTGTGTTGTTCGCGGTCAATGCCCGCGCCTCGTCGATCAGCAGCATCAGTTCGGGATCGACCTGCTCGCGCTCACCGATGACGGCAATCTTGACGCCGGCCTTGTGCAGTTCCGCCATGTCACGCCGGATGAAGCGCTTCATGAGCCCCATCAGATCATCGATCTCGTCGGCCGGCCGGGTCCAGTTCTCGGACGAAAAGCTGTAGATTGTGAGATAGGCGATGCCGAGCTCGATCGCTGCCCTCACCGTTTTTCGAACGGCTTCCACGCCCTGCCGGTGGCCGAGGGCCCGCGGCATACCGCGGGCTGCGGCCCAGCGCCCGTTGCCGTCCATGATGATGGCGACGTGACGAGGCGGCTCATCGGCCCCATCACACGCGCGGGCCATCCGGAGATGCTGAGGAGAGGTGTCGGTCAAGGCGGCCGGGCTTTCTCTATCGAGGCATTACTTGTATCGGGGACGATGGCAACCGGTCGCGCAAAACTTCAAACCTTCTGGATATCGACTTCCTTCTGCGCCAGAAGCTGGTCGATTTCTTTGATCAGCTTGTCGGTCAGCTCCTGCACCTTAGCCGAATTCTTGTGATGATCATCCTCGCTCATCTTGCCGTCTTTCTCGAGTTTCTTGAGCAGGTCCATACCCTCGCGGCGCACGTTGCGGACCGACACGCGGGAATGCTCGGCATATTTGTGGGCCAGCTTGACGAACTCGTTGCGGCGATCGGCGGTCAACGCCGGGATTGGAAGGCGCAGAACCTGGCCGTCCATGATCGGGTTCAACCCTAGATTGGCTTCGCGGATGGCCTTGTCGACCGCCATGACGTTGCTGCGATCCCAGACCTGGACGGAAATCATGCGCGCTTCCGGCACTGACACCGAAGCGACCTGATTGAGCGGCATGCGCGAGCCGTAGACCATCACTTGCACTGGATCGAGCAGATTGGCGCTGGCGCGACCCGTCCTGAGACCCGACAACTCGCGCTTCAAGGCGTCGATCGACGCCCGCATGCGCTTTTCGATGTCCGGAAGATTGAATGCTGTTTGCGTCATTGTTCCTCCTCGGCGCCGATCCCTGGCTCGATCCGCATTCTTACGCTTGCCGGCTGCCCATCACGGCGCGACACATCATCAGGTGCCGACGCAGGGCCGGCGGCCTGGGCCAAGAGCCGGGATCGCCACTCGGTAACCACGGTACTAGCCTTCGATCACCGTCGCGCGAGCCAAACCACGCAATACTTTGAGGAGATTGCCGGGCTCTTCAATCGAAAACACAATTACCGGAAGACGGTTGTCGCGGGCAAGTGCGATCGCGGCGCCGTCCATGACCTGAAGGTTGCGGGACAAAACCTCGGAGTGCGTGAGCCGGTCGAAGCGGGTGGCGGACGGGTCCTTCTTGGGATCGGCCGTGTAGACGCCGTCGACCTGTGTGGCCTTGGCCACCGCGGCGCAGTCCATCTCGATGCCGCGTAGCGTGGCGGCGGTGTCGGTCGTGAAAAACGGGTTGCCTGTGCCGGCGGCAAAGATGACGACGCGGCCCTTGCGCAAGTGGTGCAGAGCCTTTGGACGAACGTAGCTCTCGCACACCGTCGGCATCGGGATCGCCGACATCACCCGGGCCGATGTCTTGAGATGTTCGAGCGCATTCTGGAAGGCCAGCGCGTTCATCACGGTCGCCAGCATGCCCATGTAGTCGGCGGTGGCCCGGTCCATGCCCTTGGCTGCACCTTGCAGGCCACGGAAGATGTTGCCGCCGCCGACGACGATGGCGATCTCCGCGCCCGCGTCCACAGCCTCGGTCACGTCCCGCGCCAGTCTGCCGACCACCGCCATGTCGAGGCCGTAGCTGCCCTGCCCCATCAAGGCTTCGCCCGACAACTTCAACAATAGCCGCTTGTACTTGAGGCCCGTGCCCAGATCCGACATCCCACTCTCCCGCGGTTGCCCTGCGGCCAAGAAAAACCGGCCCGGGGTTGCCCCCGCGCCGGCTGGATATTGCATGAGTCTGGAGAATTTCCAGCCCCGAACGGAGAATAACAGTCAGGCCGACCCCGAAAGAGCGATCATCGCCGGATCAGGACTTCTTGGCCTCGCCAACCACCTTGGCGACTTCGGCCGCGAAGTCCTCTTCCTTTTTCTCGATGCCCTCGCCGAGGGTGTACTTGACGAAACCGGTGAGCTTGATCGGGCCACCGACCTTGCCCTCGGCCTCCTTCAGAACCTGCGTCACCGACTTCGAAGGATCATGGATGAACGCCTGCTCGATCAGGCAGTTGTCCTTGGCGAAGGTCTTGAGGCTGGACTGGAAGATCTTTTCGAGTACCTCGGGTTTCTTGCCCTGGTTCTTGTCGGCGAGAATGGCTTTTTCCCGCTCGACGATGGCCGCCGGCACGCCGCCGATGTCGAGTGCAATCGGGTTCGAGGCGGCGACGTGCATGGCGATCATGCGGCCGAGCGCGTTGAGCTCGTCGATGTTCTGGCCGGAGCTTTCGAGCGCGACGAGCACGCCGATCTTGCCGAGGCCAGGAGCCACTTGGCTATGCATGTAACTCGCAACCACGCCTTGCTTTACGGCGATGGCGGCGGTGCGGCGCACGCTCATGTTCTCGCCGATGGTCGCGACCATCTCCTTGACGTGCTCTTCCACGCTGATTTTCTTGCCGGGGAACGGCACTGCGAGCAGCTTGGCGTAATCTCCGTCGGCCTTGGTGGCCGCGGCGGCGATGGCCGAAACCATCTCTTGAAACTGGGCGTTGCGAGCGACGAAATCGGTCTCCGAATTGACCTCGACCAGAGCGCCGGACGTGCCGGCAATACCGACGCCGATCAGGCCTTCGGCTGCGACGCGATCAGCCTTCTTGGCGGCCTTCGACAAGCCCTTTTTGCGCAGCCAGTCGATGGCCGCTTCGACGTCGCCGGCGGTCTCGCTCAGCGCGGTCTTGCAATCCATCATGCCGGCGCCGGTACGGTCGCGCAGCTCCTTCACCATCGTCGCGGAAATCGTCATGGCTTGGCCCATCTGTTGGCGAGCGCATTGGCTACGCCCGCTGCATGTACGAAATGTGACGCCCTCCGGCCGGATGGTGCGGAAGACGAAGCAAAACCCGTCATCCCCACCCCGTCCGGCCTTGGCTCTCGGCGTCGTTCAGATCAAACGGCGGCGGCTTCCACCAGCTTCTTGGCCTGAGCGACCCAATCTTCCTTGGCGATCTGCCCGCGCAGCCGCAGCATACGATCGAGTGCCGCCGAGTGGTCGGCGTCGAGATCGGCCAACTGCCAGAAGTGGAACACGCCGGCATCGTTGAGCCGGAGTTCGGTCTTCGGGTTGATGCCGACGATCCGCTTGAGGTCGTCAGCTTCGCCGCGCGGAGCGTCGATGCCCTTGAACGTGACCTTGACCGGAACCGCCTCACTGGGAGGCGCGTCCATGGCGCCGATATCGACACCCGATGCGACTTGGCTGCGCTCGAGACCGTCGAGGGCGGCGCGTGCGATCAAATCGCAATAGAGCGTCAGTGCGCGGCCGGCATCATCGTTGCCGGGCACCGGGAAATCGATGCCGTCAGGATCGCAGTTGGTATCGACGATGGCGACGATCGGGATGCCGAGCTTGCGCGCTTCCTGGATCGCGATCTGCTCCTTGTTGGTGTCGATCACGAACAGCAGATCGGGCGTGCCGCCCATGTCCTTGATGCCGCCCAGCGCCTGATTGAGCTTGTCGCGGTCACGCTGGATGGTGAGCAGTTCTTTTTTCGTGCGGCCCTGCGGGTCGGCGATGATCTCATCCATCTGTCGAAGGCGGCGGATCGACTGCGACACGGTCTTCCAGTTGGTCAGCGTGCCGCCCAGCCAGCGGTGGTTCATATAGTACTGCGCCGACCGCTTGGCGGCGTCGGCGATCGAATCCGAGGCCTGCCGCTTTGTCGCGACGAATAGCACGCGACCGCCGCCGGCGACGGTGTCAGAGACCTTGACCAGCGCCTGATGCAGCAGCGGAACAGTCTGCGTCAGGTCGAGGATGTGGATGTTGTTGCGCGAGCCGTAGATGAACGGCTGCATCTTCGGGTTCCAGCGGTGCGACTGGTGACCGAAGTGAACGCCAGCTTCCAAAAGCTGACGCATATTGAAGGCGGGAACTGCCATCGTGCGAACGTCCTTGTTTTCCGGTTGAACCTCCGCGGACCTGAGAAGACGGGCGTTTCCCGAGGGAAATCATCCGTCCACCGGAGCGACCGACCGGGGCTTTTCATCCGGCAAGCGCGTGGTCTACGTGTGGGATGAGCCGGGTTATGGAGGAACTTCGGCCCGCTGGCAAGCCCGCGTGCCACGCACTCAGCGCCTGACTCCGGGTTTGACCGACCGTTTTTGGCCGAACCCACTGGAGGCTGGAGCTGTAACGGCGGCCGGGCCGTGGTAGGACGGGCATCGCACGGCGCGGAAGGCAGGGTTGGCTGCCACGGGCAATGGTTGCAGACACATGGATACACCTTCCCATGGATAGCCCCGATCTCACCATCCGCGCGCTGCAGCTTGGCGAGCGCATCGACCTGAAGGGTCTCGAGCGCGAGGATGCGTTCTCGAAGAACCCGCTCGCCTTCCGAACGGCGACCGGTGGAACGGCGGTGTTGTTCAAGTCGGGGGCGGCGGTGTTCGCAGGCATGACGCCGCCCGAGGAAGAGGCGCTCATCGATAGCCTGCTGCCGCGGGTTTCGGGGGCTTTGTCGGAACGGGAGAATGAAACGGCTTTTGTCGTCGTGCGGCCGGACGCTGAAGACCTTTTGTCGGGTTCTGGCGCGATCCAGCTGCGCGCCGCCGATCAGGACCGCCTCCTGCTGGTGGCCGAAGCGATGGCGATGAGCGTAGCCATGGCCTACGACGAGCGCCGCATCGCCCACGCTTTCGATCGCATCGCGCCGGTGGCCCAGAGCCTGTCACAACGCAAGCTGCCGCAGGGACCGCAATCGCAGCACCTCGAACAGATCGGCGAAGCGTTGACTATCCAGCAGCGGCTCGCCGGCCGCGTCGATCTCGACGACAAGCCGGACGTGCTGTGGGACCACCCGGAGCTCGAACGGCTATGGACCAAGCTCGTCGACGAGTACGATCTGCCGGCGCGGGGCCGCGCCATCGGGCGCAAGCTCGACGTGATCCAGGAAACGGCCGACACGATCACCGATCTGATGGCCACGCGCACGTCGCATCGGTTGGAGTGGTACATCATCGTTCTGATCGGCATCGAGATCGCGCTCGGGCTCTACGACCGGTTCTGGAAGTAGGCGGTGAAGCGAAACGCAATGTTCGATCAGTTGAATACGAAATGGATGGTGTAGCGCAGGTCGCGCGGATCGACGTCAGGCGGCGCAGCCGGATAGATGGTCTTGCGGATGGCGTCGATACCGGTCTGGTCCAGCAAGGGATCGCCGCTCGATTGGACGACGCGCACGAACTGAATGGTACCATCCCGGTTCAACTGGAACTGTATGTAGACGTCCCCGCGTGTCAGGTAGGATCTCGGCTTGTTCTTGGCGAGCGCGGTGGTCACGCTTTTAGCGTAGGCACTTTGGGTGCCTTGCGGCGCGGCACCTGCGATGCGCTGTTGCTCAGCCGCACGCTGCTGTGGGGTGCGCCGACGCTGGGCCTCCGCGCGCTCCAGGGCCTCAGTGTAGGCGTTCATGGTCAGATCGAAATCGGCGATCGAGAGTTCGCGCCCCGGATCACGGGGCTCGGGCCGGGCGCGCTCGGGCTGCGGCGGCTTGCGCTCGGGCTGCGGCGGCTTGGGCTCGGGCTTTTCGACCTCGGCCGTCTCGGGCTGCGGCTGCCGCTGTTCGGCGGGAGGTGTCTGCTCGGCTGGCGGGGTCTCTTCCGTTGCTGGGGTCGGCGGTGCATCCGTGCCAATTTGCGATTGTTTGGAGCGGGAAGCCGCGTCCGGTTCCTCGACCAGTTCGACGGTCACGACTTCAGAGAATTCGACCTGACCGCGCTTGTCCTTCTCGCGATCGGCCTCGGGGGCAGCGCCGAGCGGAAGCAGGTCGAGCGAGCCAAGCACAATGCTGACGTTCAGGAACAGCACGAGGCCGAGCGCGATGAGCAGCGTGACGTCGCGTTCGACCTCGGGCGGCAGGATGCGATAGGAGGCGGTGAGTGCACCGGCGACAACCGGGGCCGGATCGACGCTAGCACCGGGATCGGCATCGGCAGCCGTTGCGGCTTCGACAGGCGGTGTTTCGATAGGTGCGGCGTCGACGGGAGTTATGCCATCGGGGGGTGCCGCCGTGCTCGAGTCGGCATACGGCGGCCCGCTCGCCACAGCGTCATTTGCTCCGGCGTCCGGCAGCTCGCTGGCCACGGCCTGCGCGGCAATGTGTTCGGCACGACCTTGCATTCGCTGCAGTCTATATTGCGCCGCAGCACAATGCGACCTGTGATGCGGCGGCCGTCCAGACACTTTTTTGTGGCGAAGGTTGCTCGAGAGTGACCCGTCGTCACACCTCCATCACCTCGGTGACGCCGGGGAGTGTGGACAGTACCCCCGCGTCTGAGGGGGACACATCGTAGCGGCCGGGCAGCGTGAGGATCATCTCGCGGCCACGGTCTTCGAGCGGCAGCCGGAACTCGACGTCACAACCGCGCGTGCCGGGTGCCGCCGGCTTGAGCATGGTCTTGACGTTGGCCAGGCTCGATTTGCCTGATTGAATGGTGCGGCGGTCGAGCACGATCTTCAGGCCACGCGGGATCGCCTGGGCGGCGGCATCGAGCGCGTCGACGCTTTGCACGCGCAATTTGAGCGTCTCGCCGTCGCGCTCGGCCTCGACCGACAACAGTACGGCCGTGCCGGGCTCCAACAAATCGCGCGCTTTCGCAAGCGTGTCGGAGAAGATCACCGCCTCGAACTGGGCCGTCGCATCCGAGAACATGGCAAAGGCGAACTTGTTGCCCTTCTGCGAACGCCGTTCGCGCGCCGCGATGACGATACCGGCGAGGCGTCCGGCCGAGGCGCCGCGCGCGGCCAGCTGCTCGAACTCGACGAAGCGCTTGACGCCCATCTTGGCAAGCACCGGACCGTACTGGTCGAGCGGATGACCCGACAGATAGAATCCGATGGCCTTGAACTCCTCGCTGAGACGCTCCATCGGCGTCCAGGCTTGGGCGGGCTTGAGTCGAGGCGGGCGGACTGCGAACCGCCACCTCCGAACAGGTCACGGGTACCGGATGCGGCATTGTCCGCGGTACGGTTGGCCATCGCCATGATGCCGTCGGCGCTGGCGTGGACGGCGGCGCGGTTCGGCTCGAGCTTGTCGAACGCGCCGGCAGCAGCGAGCGTCTCGATTCCGCGCTTGTTCAACGCCTTCGGGTTCATGCGGCTCGCAAAATCGCCGAGCGATTTGTAGGCGCCCTTGGCCTTGCGCTCGGCGACGATGGTTTCGACGGCCGAGGCGCCGATGTTCTTGCAGGCGGCCAGCGAATAACGGATCGCGCCACGAAGTTCCCCGCCCTGTCCCCCTCGCCCTTGCGGGGAGGGGTTCGGGGTGGGGGCGGTAGGTGTGGTGGGGGTAGCATGTGTGGTGGGGGTGGTAGGTGTGGTGGGGGTGGTAGGTGTGGTGGGGGTGCCAGCGTTTCGGCGCGCTGCTTCCACCCCACCCCCGCCCCTCCCCGTCGAGGGGAGGGGTGAAGTGGACGGCGGCTCGGCGAGGAAATCGACTTCGGATGAATTGATGCACGGCGGTTTGAGCTCTATCCCGCTCTTCCGCGCTTCGGCGGCGAACATGGCGAGTTTGTCGGTGTTCGACATGTCGAGTGTCATGGAGGCAGCGAGGAACTCCTCGCGGAAGTTCGCCTTTAGATAGGCCGTGTGATAGCTGATGACGGCGTAGGCTGCGGCGTGGCTCTTGTTGAAGCCGTAGCCGGCGAACTTGTCGACCAGCTCGAAGATCTCGGCGGCCTGCGATTTCTTCACGCCGTTGCGGTCGGCGCCGTCGACGAAGCGGGCCTGCTGCTTGGCCATCTCCGCCTTGTCCTTCTTGCCCATGGCGCGCCGAAGCAGGTCGGCCTCGCCGAGCGAGTAGCCGGCCATCACCTGGGCGATCTGCATCACCTGCTCCTGGTAGATGATGACGCCGTAGGTTTCCCTCAGGATGCCCTCGAGCAACGGATGCAGGCAATCGACCGGCTCCTCGCCGTGCTTTCTATTGATGTAGGTCGGGATGTTGTCCATCGGGCCGGGGCGATAGAGCGCCACCATGGCGATGATGTCCTCGAAGCGGTCCGGCTTCAGGCGCTTCAAACTCTCGCGCATGCCAGTGCTTTCGAGCTGGAACACGCCAGCGGTATCGGCCTTGGCGAGCAACTCGTAGCTTTTGCGGTCGTCAAGGGCCAGTGCCGGCAGATCGACCTCGATGCCGCGTCCTCGCTTGATGAGCTCGACCGCCTTTTGCAGCACGGTGAGCGTCTTCAAGCCGAGGAAGTCGAATTTCACGAGCCCCGCCGCCTCGACCATCTTCCAGTTGAATTGGGTGATCGGAAACGAGGATTTCGGATCACGGTAGAGCGGCACAAGCTGATCCAACGGCCGGTCGCCGATGACCATGCCAGCGGCGTGCGTGGAGGCGTGGCGGTAGAGACCTTCGAGCTTCTGGGAGATTTCCAAGAGCCGCGCAACGATGGGGTCGCGGTCGCGCTCTTCCTGAAGCTTGGGCTCGCCCTCGATGGCCTGCGGCAGCGTCACCGGATTGGCCGGGTTGTTCGGCACCAGCTTGCACAGGCGGTCGACCTGACCATAGGGCATCTGCAGCACGCGGCCGACGTCGCGCAGCACCGCGCGAGCCTGCAGTTTGCCGTGCGTGATGATTTGGGCGACGCGATCTTCGCCGTATTTCTGCTGCACGTAGCGGATGACCTCGTCACGCCGGTCCTGGCAGAAGTCGATGTCGAAGTCCGGCATCGAGACGCGCTCGGGATTGAGGAAGCGCTCAAACAGCAGCCCGAAGCGGAGCGGATCGAGATCGGTGATGGTCAGCGCCCAGGCGACGACGGAGCCCGCGCCGGAACCGCGGCCAGGACCGACGGGGATGCCGTTGGACTTCGACCACTTGATGAAGTCGGCCACGATCAGGAAGTAGCCGGCGAACTTCATGCGCGCGATGATGTCGACCTCGAAGTCCAGGCGCTTTTCATAGTCCTCGCGCGTGAAACCCTCGGCGCACGGCGCCTCGCCCAACCGCTGCCGGAGCCCCTCCTCGGCCTGCCGCCGCAGTTCCGTGGCCTCTGCCAGCAAGCGATCTTCGGTACTCGCACCTTCGCCCAACGCCACATAACTCGGGAGGATGGGCTTGCGGCCCCTGGGGCGGAACGCACAACGCTTTGCGATCTCGACGGTATTGGCGAGTGCCTCGGGCAGGTCCTTGAACACATCGGCCATTTCGGCCGGACTCTTGAAGTAGTGCTCGCGGCTGACGCGGCGGCGGTCGTCTTCGACCACATACCGACCCTCGGCGATGCACAGCAACGCATCGTGTGCGTCGTAGTCGTCCGGCCCCGCAAAGTAGCACTCATTGGTGGCGACGATGGGCAACTCGCGAGTGTAGGCGAGATCGAGCAGCAGGGGCTCGACCAGCGCCTGATGCGGTAGCCCATGGCGCTGGATCTCGACGTAGAGGCGATTGCCGAAGATTTTTTCGAGCATCTTCAAGCGGGCCGAGGCGAGATCGTTCTGGCCGTCCCTGAGTGCACGATCGATGGGACCGTCGGGGCCGCCTGTCAGGGCGATGAGACCGTCACCGTGTTCTTCGAGCTTGGCCACCTTGACGTGCGGCGGCTCGGCCTCGCCGCAGTCGAAGAACAGCACGCGCGAAAGCTTCATGAGTTGTTCGTAGCCGCGCTCGTTCATGGCCAGAAGCGCGATCGAACCAGCGGGCGCCGAGCGCGGCTCGTTGGCGCCGGTGCGACCATAACCCTGGCCCAGCCCCTGAGCATGCGGCGCATCGCCGAAATCGATCGCCACGTTGCAGCCGACGATGGGCTGGATGCCGGAGCCCGCGAGCTTGTCGGAGAATTCGAGCGCGCCGAAGAGGTTCGAGGTGTCCGTCAGCGCGAGCGCCGGATAGCCGTGCTTTTCGGCGAGCTTGGCCAGCGTCGGGATCAGCAGAGCGCCCTCGAGCAGCGAATAGGCGGAATGCACCTTCAGGTGGATGAAGGGGGGCGTGGCGAGCGCGGATCTATGCATTCGAATCGGTTCCATGGCCGGAAGCGTACACGACGGAGGCGGGATCAGGTCCGGCCAGTCCGCGAACACCCGTTTTCCACAGTCGCGAGAGACGGCGGCACGAGGTTCGTCAGCGCTGATGGCGCTTGAAGAAGTCCCAAAGCAATTCCGACGTTTCCGCATCGCGGTTGCGGGCGCCGAGGAACGCCCCGATCACCTGATCGAGAAGGCCGATGCGCGGCGACGGAGTCTGATGGCCGCCGCCTTCGACAAGGTAGAACGTCACCGCGCCGCCTTGCGCGCAGCCCGCCCAGTCCGTGCGAACGATCTCCGAGCCGTCATTGGGACTGGCGTCGTTTAGGCGATGCTCGCTCGATGTGGTGCAGCCGTTGCGGGCGGCCCAGAACGCGGCGTGATCGCGTACGGCCATGGTTCCCGATCGGGCCTCGACCCCCGCAGCGCCCTTCGGGATGTAGCCTTCGATCGGGGCCAGGCGGTCCTCGCTACCGTTCAGAATGAGCATCGGCAGCGGACGCTGCGGCTTGCAGGTCTGGGTATAGGACTTTGGAATGCTGGCGATCAGAATCGCGAACCCAGCGAACAGACCCGGCTGCTCGCACGCCATGCGCGCGGTCATGAAACCTCCGTTGGAGAGGCCTGAGAGATAGACGCGCCCCGGGTCGGCGGTCTTGGCTTTGACCAGGTCTCCGACAACAGCGACCAGAAACCCAACGTCGTCGGCTTGGGCGGACTTGTTGACGCGCTTCAATTCCTGAGGCCGGTCGTCATTCCAGACATTGCCAACCCCTTGCGGGTACGCAACGACGAGCCCTTCGCGGTCTGCGACCGGGTTGAACCCCATGTAGCGCTCGACCTGCTCGCTGTGGCCGGTTGCGCCGTGCAGCACGATGACGAGCGGGGCCGGCTTGCCGCGCTTGGCAACCGCTTCAGGAACATACAGGCGGTACGTCCGATCGGTGGCGCCGATCTTGATGTTGCGGACCATGGCACGCGGCGGGGGCGCGACGGCTGCCGCCGACGACGGAGACCCACCAGCCGTCTCGGAGCCCGCCAAGCAGCGAGGTGCCAGCGCAGCGACGAGAACACACACAGCTGCGAGACGTCCAGGCGCGCGGGCCAGCGAACTCCGCGAACGCTGGATCATCCGATCCTCCGGTTCTTCAAAAGAACGTCGCCCGGATAGCGCGAGACGACTTCGAAATCGGGCATCTCGAGTAATCCGTGCAAAGGCCGTTGTCCGTCGTAAAGTTCGTCGTTGCTGTACTCGGTGTAGATGAAGCGCGTGGTGGCCAGCGCACGTGTGCCGCCAGCGATCACATCAGCCTCTGCCCCCTGGGTATCCATCCATATAAAGTCGATGCTGCCGACGGCGTTGGCAAGGCACCAGTCGTCGAGCCGCATGCAGGGCACCCGCGTGACCGAATCAAAGGTAACCCACGGATGGCGCTCCAGATGCTCCTTGGGCTTCCTCAATGAGCCAGATAGATCCCAATCCTGATGTTTCCCCTGCTTGCTGCCACCGCTCGTATGGAAGTCGAACTCGCCGTTCAGGCCGCCGACCGCGATCGAGTGCAAGTGGACCCGCTGGTCGCCGCCAAGGCGTTTCTTGAAGCGGGCAATGGGGCGCGGGTCCGGTTCAAAACAGTGGATCGTGGCGCCTGCCTGGCATGGCCTCGAGCAGGCGCACGGTGTCTTGTCCGTCGTTGCAGCCAATCTCCAGGATCAATGGTCGTTCGCGGGCGACGATTGCGGCGATCCGGTCTGGCGTCAAGTCATGGGGCTGGACAGCAGGCAGCCCCCGGACTCGATCGGTCAGCCAATTTGCGACGCGGCGAAAGCGCCGTTTGAACTGCCGGGCTGAATTCATCATGTTACACTGCTCTCCAACTCTGGCCACGCTGCTGCACAGAGCTCCGCTGTCGTCAGAAAACCGTGCTCGCAACGGCACTGGGCGTGATCTCGACAAGAACGCCTTGTTCGAGCCGGAGAACGCGGTCCATGCGCGCGGCCAACTCCATATTGTGGGTCGCGATGAGCGCGGCCACGCCTTGCCCGCGGAACAGCGCAATCAATTCGTGGAAGACGTGCTCGCTGGTCTTGGGGTCGAGGTTGCCGGTCGGTTCATCGGCGAGGATCAGCGACGGTTTGTTGGCAAGCGCACGGCAGATGGCGGTGCGCTGCTGCTCGCCGCCCGACAGCTCCGCCGGACGGTGCTCGACGCGCGCTGCCAGACCGAGCGAAGTCAGAAGATCGCGCGCCCGCGCCTCGGCCTCGGACTTCGATTTGCCGAGGATCAACTGCGGAATCATCACGTTTTCCATGGCCGAGAACTCGGGCAACAGTTGATGAAACTGGTAGACGAAGCCCATCTCGGCGCGGCGCACGCGGGTGCGCTGGTCGTCATTCATGCGCGCGCAATCGCGCCCGTTGACCCAAACATGGCCCTCATTGGGGGTCTCGAGAAGGCCCGCGATATGGAGAAGCGTCGATTTGCCCGAGCCCGATGGCCCGACGAGCGCCACCGCCTCCCCACCGCGAAGCACCGCGTCGACACCCTTCAATACGATGATCTCGCGATCGCCCTGCGTGAAGGACCGCTTAAGTCCTTCGAGCTTCAGAACCGGATGTGATGCGACTGTTTCCTGCATGGGATCACTCGTATCTCAAGGCTTCGACGGGATCGAGCCTGGAGGCGCGCCACGACGGATAGAGCGTCGCGAGCACTGACAGCGAAAGCGCCATCAGCACGATCATGATGGTCTCGCGCACGTCGATTTCGGCGGGCAGTTTGGTCAGGTAATAGACGGACGGATCAAATAGACGCGTACCGGTGATCCACGACACGAACTGGCGCACGGTTTCGATGTTGGTGCAGAAGATGATGCCGAGAACGAGCCCCGCTATGGTGCCGACGACTCCGATCGAGGCGCCGGTGATGAGGAAGATGCGCATCACGGAATTCTTGGACGCGCCCATGGTGCGGAGTACTGCGATATCGCGGCCTTTGTCCTTCACCAGCATCATCATACCGGAGATGATGTTCAAGGCGGCGACCAGAATAATCAGCGACAAGATGATGAACATCACGTTGCGCTCGACCTCGAGCACCGTGAAGAACGTCTCGTTGCGTTGCCGCCAGTCGGACAATTGAATGGTCGGACCGCCCGCCTCGCGGATGGCGCTCGCGTAGTTTCCGACCTTCTCGGGATCGTCGACGACGAGTTCGAGCACGTCGACCTCGCCGCGCTTGCCGAAGTATTTCTGGGCCTCGTCGAGCGACATGAATACCATGGTGCGGTCGTACTCGGACATTCCGAGTTCGAACACGGCTACGATGGGGTAGGCCTTGGTGCGCGGCGAATTGCCGAACGGCGTCGCGGCGCCACGCGGCGAGACCAGCGTCAGGGTATCACCAACCGAGACCCGCATCGTGCTCGACATGCGCGCGCCGATAGCGATGCCGCCGGCCGTGTCGAAGCCGTCGAGCGTGGACCCCGGCCGTAGATTGTTGGCGACCAGTGGCAGCGACTTGACGTCGGCTTCGGTCATGCCGCGGACCAGCGCGCCCGACGCCTGCACGTTGGAGGACACCATCACCTGGCCTTCGATCAACGGCAGCGCATGCTTGACCCCGGGCACGCCCGCGATGCGCTTGACCATCGCATCGTAGTCCTCGAAGGGCTCGGCAATCTTGTGGACGATGATGTGGCCGTTGAGACCGAGTATCTTGGAGAACAGGTCCTTGCGGAAGCCATTCATAACGGCCATGACGATGATCAGCGTTGCAACGCCGAGCATGATGCCGAGGAACGAGAAACCGGCGATAACGGAAATGAACCCTTCCTTGCGCCGCGCGCGCAGGTAGCGGCCAGCGAGCATCCACTCGAAGGGCGAGAATGGTTTGGTGTCA
>PEQZ01000024.1 GCA_002928395.1 Hyphomicrobium sp. | reverse complement strand
AAGCAAGGATACAGGAAGCGCCCGGCGTGCGGGCGCTTTCATCCTTTTGAGGGCGAGTTTCTGAGATGAATGGCCAAAACATACGCATCCGGTTGAAAGCGTTCGACCATCGAATACTCGATGCGTCGACGCGGGAAATCGTGAATACGGCTAAGCGCACCGGCGCCGAAGTGCGTGGACCTATCCCGCTGCCGACGCGGATCGAAAGGTTCACGGTCAACCGCTCGCCACACATCGACAAGAAGAGCCGCGAGCAGTTCGAGATGCGGACGCACAAGCGTCTACTCGACATCGTAGATCCGACTCCGCAGACGGTGGACGCGCTGATGAAGCTCGACCTCGCCGCGGGTGTCGACGTCGAGATCAAGCTCTAAGGTTTCCACGGGTCCAATGCGCTGTGAGCTGGCGTACGACCCAAACTGAGGAAGGAATGCTCAGACATGCGTTCCGGTGTGATTGCACAGAAGGTCGGCATGACTCGCATCTTCACCGATGCGGGCGAGCACGTGCCTGTCACCGTTTTGAAGCTCGAGAAACTCGAGGTCGTCGGCCACCGCACGAACGAGTTGAATGGCTATACGGCCATGCAACTCGGGGTCGGCACGCGCAAGGTCTCGCGGTTAACCAAGTCCGAGCGGGGCACGTTCGCCAAGGTCGAGATCGAGCCGAAGCGCAAGCTGGCGGAGTTCCGTGTGAGCCCCGACAACGTGATCGCGGTAGGGTCTGAGATCACCGCCGACCACTTTGTTCCCGGTCAGTTTGTGGATGTGACCGGCACCAGCCAGGGCAAGGGCTTCCAAGGCGCCATGAAGCGCTGGAACTTCGGCGGTCTTCGCGCCACCCACGGCGTATCGGTCAGCCATCGCAGCTTGGGCTCCACCGGTCAGCGTCAGGATCCCGGCAAGGTGTTCAAGGGCAAGAAGATGGCCGGCCACATGGGTACCGAGCGGGTCACGACGCAGAACCTCGTCGTCGCCAAGGTCGATGTCGTGCGCGGTCTCGTCATGATCCGCGGCGCGGTGCCTGGCTCCAAGGGCGGGTGGGTCCTCGTCCGCGATGCCGTGAAGAAGAAGGCGCACAAGGATACGCCGAAGCCCGGCGCATTCAAGGCGCGAGCCGACAAGAAGGAGCTGGCGTGATGAAAGCGCAGATCACGACGCTCGATGCTACAGCTGCCGGTGAGATCGATCTCGCCGACGCGATCTTCAGCTTGGAGCCGCGGCCCGATCTCTTGCACCGAATGGTTCGTTACCAGCTGTTGAAGCGGATGGCTGGCACGCACCACGCACAGGACCGTTCGGAAGTGACGGTCACCGGCAAGAAGATGTACAAGCAGAAGGGAACAGGCGGCGCCCGACACGGCGACAAGTCTGTCCCGCAGTGGCGTGGCGGTGGCAAGGCGTTTGGTCCAAAGCCGCGCAGCCACGCAGTCGACATGACCAAGAAGGTGCGGGCACTTGCGCTCCGTCATGCGCTCTCCGCCAAGGCCAAGGCCGGCGAGATCGTCGTGCTCGACCGCGCCACGTCCGAAGGCAAGACCAAGACGCTGCGGTCGCAGTTCGCCAAGCTCGAACTCGAGAACGCGCTGATCATCGATGGCGCGGAACTCGATGTCGCCTTCGCGCGCGCTGCCCGCAACATCCCCAACATCGATGTGCTGCCGGTGCAAGGCATCAATGTCTACGACATCCTGCGGCGCAGGAAACTGGTGCTGACCAAGGCTGCCGTCGCAGCCCTGGAGGCCCGGTTCAACGATGCGCTGGAGGCGCGGGTCAAATGAGAAAACTCAGCGCTTACGACATCATTCTGGCGCCGGTGATCACCGAGAAGTCGACTTTGGTTTCTGAAGCCAACCAGGTCGTGTTCAAGGTCCATGCAGAGGCGACGAAGCCGGCCATCAAGGCCGCGGTCGAAAGCTTGTTCAAGGTCAAGGTCAAAGCTGTCAACACAATCGTGCGGAAGGGGAAGGTTCGCATCTTCCGCTACCGCAAAGCGCAGCTCAGCAACACCAAGCGCGCTATCGTCACGCTCGAGGCAGGTCACTCGATCGACGTGACGACGGGTCTTTAAGAGGCGTATCCCATGGCACTGAAAACATACCGTCCGACATCGCCTGGCCTGCGCCACCTCGTGTCGATCGACCGTAGCGGGCTCTGGAAGGGCGCGCCGATCAAGGTCCTGGTCGAAGGCAAGCGTAAGACCGGCGGCCGAAACTCCGATGGTCGCATCACCACGCGGCACATCGGCGGCGGCCACAAGCAGGCATACCGGCTCATCGACTTCCGTCGCCGCAAGGCCGACGTGACCGCAGGCGTCGAGCGGATCGAGTACGATCCCAACCGCTCGGCGTTCATCGCGCTCATCAAGTATGAGGATGGGGAGCTGAGCTACATCCTGGCGCCGCAGCGCCTCGCGGTGGGCGACAAGGTCGTCTCGGGCGCGAAGGTCGACGTGAAGCCCGGCAATGCCATGCAGCTCGCCAACATGCCCATCGGCACCATCGTTCACAACGTCGAGATGAAGCCGGGCCGGGGCGGACAGATCGCGCGCTCCGCAGGCGCTTTCGTGCAGCTCGTCGGCCGCGACTCGGGCTGGGCCGTTCTAAAGCTGAACTCCGGAGAAACCCGCAAGGTCCGCGCCGAATGCATGGCGACGGTGGGGGCGGTGTCGAACCCCGATCACTCGAACACCGTTCTTGGCAAGGCTGGCCGGACGCGATGGAAGGGCACCCGTTCGACCGTGCGCTCGATCGCCATGAACCCAGTCGACCACCCCAACGGTGGCCGTACCAAGGGCGGCAAGCACTGGGCAACGCCCTGGGGCAAGCCGACCAAGGGCTACAAGACACGAAAGAATAAGACGACGGACAAGTACATCGTCCGCTCGCGTTCCAAGTCGAAGTAAGAGAAGGCCGAGGAGAACAACGTGGCACGCTCAGTCTGGAAGGGTCCGTTCGTCGACGGCTACCTCTTGAAGAAGGCCGAGAAGGTCCGCGGCTCGGGCCGCAACGAGATCATCAAGATCTGGAGTCGCCGCTCGACCGTCCTGCCGCATTTCGTCGGCCTGACGTTCGGCGTGCACAACGGACACAAGCACATCCCGGTGAACGTCACCGAGGACATGGTCGGCCACAAGTTCGGGGAGTTTGCGCCGACGCGCAGCTTCCACGGGCATGGTGGCGACAAGAAAGCGGTGAAGAGATAATGGGCAAGCCGAGCCGAGAGCGGAGCCTCGCCGGAAACGAGGCCAAGGCGGTGGCGCGCAACCTCCGGGTTTCGCCGCAGAAGCTGAATCTTGTCGCGGGTCTGATCCGCGGGAAGAAGGTCGATACGGCATTGGCTGACCTCGAGTTCTCGAGGAAGCGGATTGCCGGAGACGTGCGCAAGTGCGTGATGAGCGCGGTTGCCAACGCCGAGAACAACCACAACCTCGATGTCAACGAACTGGTGGTCGCCGAGGCCTATGTCGGCAAGAACCTCGTATTGAAGCGTTTCCACGCTCGTGGTCGCGGTCGTGGCTCGCGCATTCTGAGGCCGATGTCGCAGATCACGGTCGTCGTCCGCGAAGCCGCTGCCGAACTCGACAAGCCGAAGAAGGCTCCCGGCAAGCCCAAGCCTGACAAGAAGGAAACGGCGTAATGGGTCAAAAGATCAATCCCGTCGGCCTCCGGCTCGGCATCAATCGTACCTGGGATAGCCGCTGGTTCGCCGGGCGTCACGAGTATGGCCGCCTGCTGCACGAGGATTTCGCGATCCGCGAGCACCTGATGAAGCAGCAGCGCGAGGCCGGCATTTCCAAGGTCGTGATCGAACGGCCGCACAAGAAGTGCCGGGTGACGGTCCATACCGCACGTCCGGGCGTTCTGATCGGAAAAAAGGGTTCGGGCATCGAGAAGGTCCGCGGCGATCTCGCGCGGCTGACGTCGTCGGAAGTGCATCTCAACATTCTCGAAGTGCGCAAGCCCGAAATCGACGCTGTGCTGGTGGCCGAGGGCATCGCGCAGCAGCTCGAGCGCCGCATCGCCTTCCGCCGCGCCATGAAGCGCGCGGTGCAGTCGGCGCTGCGTCTCGGCGCCGTCGGCATCAGGATCAACGTGGCCGGCCGTCTAGGTGGCGCTGAAATTGCGCGCACCGAGTGGTATCGCGAAGGCCGCGTGCCGCTGCATACACTGCGCGCCGACATCGATTTCGGCTACGGCTTGGCACGTACGGCCTACGGCATCATCGGCATCAAGGTCTGGATCTTCAAGGGCGAGATCATCGAGCACGATCCGATGGCCTCGGAGAAGAAGGCGGCCGACATGCAAGAAGGCGGTGGTCCGCGGCCGCGTCGTGATGACGGCGGTGGTGACCGGCGCGAGCGTCGTGGCGGCGGACCGGGTGGGCCCGGCGGTCGAGGCGGACGTGGCGGCGGGCGCGGCCGCACAACGCCGGGTGGTCCCGGCGGCGGTGCAGGTGGCGAGATCACGACACCGGCAGCCGAGCCGACAGATGGCGGGGAAGCCTGAACCCGGCATCCCTGCAATGGGGTGACGCACAAGGCACAAGAGATTTTAGAGACCTATCATGCTGCAACCGAAACGCACAAAGTTCCGCAAAGCCTTCAAGGGCCGCATCCATGGCAACGCCAAGGGCGGCACTACGCTGAACTTCGGCGAGGTGGGTTTGAAGGCGGTCGAGCCGGAGCGGCTCACCGCACGTCAGATCGAAGCCGCACGCCGGGCCATCGCGCGTCACACCAAGCGCGCAGGCCGGCTGTGGACTCGGGTGTTCCCGGATCTGCCAGTGACGAAGAAGCCTGCGGAAGTGCGCATGGGCTCGGGCAAGGGTGGCATCGAACTCTGGTGCGCGCGCGTCAAGCCGGGCCGCATAATTTTCGAACTGGGTGGCGTCAACGAGCAGATCGCGAAGGAGGCGCTCATGCTGGGCGCCGCCAAGCTGCCGATAAAGTGCCGCATCGTCACCCGGCTCGGGTGACTCTGCGAACCTGACGTCTGCCGCGGGCGGCCGACGGACAAATCGAGTGAAGCGCTGAAATTTTGAGGACTGGCGATGAAGGGTGAATTCCGGGACATGACGCTCGATCAGCTGGACGACCAGCTGGTGAAGCTCAAGAAGGAGCAGTTCAACCTGCGCTTCCAGCGGGCGTCCGGCCAGCTCGAGAATACGGCGCGGGTCAAGGAGATTCGCCGCGATATCGCGCGGGTCATGACGGTTCAGACCGAGAAGCGGTCGGGTAGCGCTGGCAAGAAGAGCGCGTAAAGGAGACATGAGAAATGCCGAAGCGCGTCCTGCAGGGTGTTGTCGTATCGGACAAGAACGCCAAGACCGTGGTGGTCGAGGTGGAGCGCCGTTACACGCATCCGCTGTTGAAGAAGACGGTGCGCCGCTCGAAGAAGTACCACGCCCACGACGAGAACAAGGCGTTCAAGGTCGGTGATCAGGTGTCGATCATCGAGAGCGCGCCGATCTCGAAACTCAAGCGCTGGGTCGTCGTCGAGAAAGCCTGATATCGCCGGTGTAGGGTCTGAAGCGTCGGCCCGGCATCTCGAACGATTGCAAGACGCTCACGACATTCCGGGCCTTGAGCCCAAGAAGCTAAGAAGAGAAGGTAAAGTGCGATGATCCAGATGGAGTCGAATCTCGACGTCGCCGACAATTCTGGCGCGCGCCGCGTCCAGTGCATCAAGGTGCTGGGCGGCTCGAAGCGCAAGTATGCCACCATCGGCGATACGATCGTGGTGTCGGTGAAAGAGGCGATCCCCAAGGGTCGCGTGAAAAAGGGCCAGGTCATGAAGGCCGTAATCGTGCGCGTCGCCAAGGGCGTGCGCCGTCCCGACGGCTCGCTGATCCGGTTCGATCGAATGCTGCAGTGCTGGTCAACGCCCAGGGCGATCCGGTCGGCACGCGCATCTTCGGGCCCGTCACGCGCGAGTTGCGCGCCAAGAATCACATGAAGATCGTCAGCCTCGCGCCGGAGGTGCTGTAATGGCCTCGCTCAAGATCAAGAAGGGCGACCACGTCATCGTTCTTGCTGGCCGTGACAAAGGCAAGCATGGCGAAGTGGTGGAGATGCGTCCGAAAGAAAACCGCGCCATCGTCCGCGGCGTGAACGTCGTGCGCAAGCACACCAAACAGAGTGCGCAGAACCCGGACGGCGGCATCATTTCCAAGGAAGCCGCGATCCACGTCTCGAACCTCGCGGTCGAGGATCCAAAAGACGGCAAGCCGACCCGCGTCGGCTTCAAGGTTCTCGAGGACGGCAAGAAGGTTCGCGTGTCGAAGCGCTCGGGCGAAATCATTCCGGAGAAGAAGTAAGCCATGGCCGAGAAAGAAAAGCCCCAAAAGGGCGGCAAACCCGCCGCTGCTGGCCAAGCGCCGGCCAAGGGCGGCAAGGCTGCTGCTGGTAAAGGCCCGCGCGAGGCCAGGGCGCCGAAAGGACCCTCCGAGCCGCCAAAACCGCGGCCGAAGGACTACAAGCCGCGCATGAAGACCCTTTACGAGAAGGTCGTTCGCGAAGCGATGCTGAAGAAGTTCGCTTACGCGAACGTCATGCAGATCCCGCGTATCGAGAAGATCGTGATCAACATGGGCGTCGGCGAGGCGGTCAACGACCGTAAGAAGGTCGACAGCGCCCAGGCCGATCTTGCGATGATCGCTGGCCAGAAGCCGGTGCAGACCCATTCGACCAAGTCGATCGCGACCTTCAAGGTGCGCGAGGGCATGGCGCTTGGCACCAAGGTGACGCTGCGTGGCGACCGCATGTACGAGTTCCTCGACCGGTTCGTGACGATCGCGCTGCCGCGGGTGAAGGACTTCCGTGGCTTGAACCCGAAGAGCTTCGACGGTCGCGGGAACTTTGCTTGCGGTCTCAAGGAGCACGTCGTGTTCCCCGAGATCGACTACGACCGCATCGAGCAGCCGCTCGGTCTCGACGTGATCGTGTGCACGTCGGCCAAGACGGACGACGAAGCGCGCGAACTGCTTCGCAATTTCAACTTTCCTTTCCGCACTTAGAGGACCTCGGGGCTGACCCCCGAAAGGCCCTAGGGAGACACTGATGGCCAAGACGAGTTCGATGGAGAAGAACAAGCGGCGGCGCAAGCTGACCGCTCAGTACGCGAGCAAGCGCAAGCGTTTGAAAGACCTTGCGAATGATCTCAAGAAGCCGGCCGAGGAGCGCTTCGCTGCTCGTATCAAGCTGGCCGAGCTGCCGCGCAATTCTTCCAAGACACGCATCCGCAATCGCTGCGAGCTGACGGGGCGCTCCCGCGGCTTTTATCGAAAGCTCAAGTTGTGCCGCAACCAGCTTCGGGAGCTGGCCAGCCAAGGCCGCATCCCGGGCATGGTCAAGTCGAGCTGGTAAGGAGGCACAACGATGGCAATGAATGATCCGGTCGGCGACATGCTGACCCGCATCCGCAATGCGCAGATGCGCAGGCGCCCGAAGGTGTCCACGCCCGCTTCGAGCCTGCGCGGGCGCGTGCTCGACGTGCTTGCGGAGGAAGGCTTCATCCGCGGTTACACCCGCGTCGAACTGAAGGGCGAGTTGCCCGAGTTCGAGATCGAGCTCAAGTACTTCAACGGCCAGCCGGCGATCCGCGAAATCGAGCGCGTATCCAAGCCGGGTCGTCGCGTCTACTCGCCGGTCAAGGATATCCCGACGGTCGCCAACGGCCTCGGCGTTTCAATTCTTTCGACGCCGAAGGGCGTGATGTCGGACGCGCGCGCACGTGAAGAAAACGTGGGCGGCGAGATTCTTTGCAACATCTTCTAAATGGAGAGCCCGGCAAGCTTGCCGGTTCTTGAGGAACGCTCATGTCGCGCATCGGAAAGAAACCCGTGACGGTCCCGTCGAATGTAACCGCGACGGTGTCGGGCCAGACGGTGAAGGTGAAGGGCCCGAAGGGCGAGCTGTCGTTTACGGCGCCCGAGGAGCTGAAGGTCGAGAAGACCACAGAAGGCATCGCCGTCACGCCGATCGAGGACACCAAGCGATCGCGCGCGATGTGGGGCATGTCGCGCACCCGTGTCCAGAACCTCGTCAAGGGTGTGACGGACGGCTACTCACATACGCTGGAGATCCACGGCGTTGGTTTCCGCGCCGCACTGAAGGGCAAGGACCAGCTGCAGATGCAGGTGGGCTACAGCCACGAGGTGTTGCACAAGATCCCGACCGGTGTCGAAGTCAAGGTGGCGGGTGCGAAGCAGGAAATCGTGGTCGTATCGGGCATCGACAAGCAGCTCGTCGGGCAGGTCGCCGCTGAAATCCGCGCCTACCGCAAGCCGGAGCCCTACCAAGGCAAGGGCGTGCGCTACCAGGGTGAATTCATCTTCCGCAAGGAAGGCAAGAAGAAGTAAGGACGAAACCGATGGCCTCGAAGCTCAACAATCTGTTCAATCGGCGCAGCATGCGAGTGCGCCGCACGCTGAAGGCGCGCGCTTCTGGGCGGCCGCGGTTGTCGGTGTTTCGCTCGTCGCAGCACATTTACGCCCAGGTGATCGACGACGCCGCCGGCAAGACGATTGCTGCCGCATCGACCATGGAAAAAGATCTGAAGGGTGCGCTCAAGACCGGCGCCGACAAGGCAGCAGCCGCTGCGGTCGGCAAGTTGGTCGCGGAGCGCGCATTGAAGGCCGGAATCAAGGACGTCGTCTTCGATCGCGGCGGTTATTTGTTCCACGGGCGCGTCAAAGCGCTCGCGGATGCGGCCCGCGAAAGCGGCCTGAGCTTCTAACGAAAGGACTACCTCGTGGCACGTTCTCCTGAAGGCCGGCGTGGGCGCGATCGCGGTGGTGACCGCGAAGAGCGCGACAATGAATTCACGGACAAGTTGGTCCACATCAACCGCGTGGCCAAGGTGGTCAAGGGCGGCAAGCGGTTCGGTTTCGCGGCGCTTGTCGTCGTCGGCGATCTGAAGGGCCGCGTCGGCTTCGGCCATGGCAAGGCCCGCGAGGTGCCGGAAGCTATCCGCAAGGCGACGGAAGCGGCCAAGCGCAACCTGTCGCGCATTCCACTTCGGGACGCACGCACGCTGCATCACGATAGTGCCGGCCGCCACGGTGCGGGCAAGGTCGTATTGCGGTCGGCGCCTCCGGGCACCGGTATCATTGCAGGCGGCGCCATGCGCGCTGTATTCGAGATGCTCGGTGTGCAGGACGTGGTTGCGAAGTCACTGGGCTCGACCAACCCCTACAACGTGGTGCGTGCGACGTTCGACGCGTTGAAGCACCAAGAGAATCCGCGTGGCGTCGCCGCCCGCCGGAACAAGAAGGTGTCGGACATCGTATCGCGCCGCCGCGACGCCTCGGCCTCCGCCGACATCAACGCCGAAGCTTGATAGCCGCTTATCGCCGGCGTCAGATGAGATTGGATACGTGACATGGCTGCCAAGAAGACGATCACCATCGAGCAGATTGCCAGCGCCAACCGGCGCCCGGCGGTCCAGACGCACACGCTGCGCGGGCTGAAGCTCGATAAGCTGCACAGGCGCTCGACGCTCGAGGACACGCCGGCCATCCGCGGCATGATCACCAAGGTCGCGCATCTCGTGCGCATCGTCGAAGAGACGAAGTAACGTTTGACTTTTGCGACTGTGAAGGAGCTCGGGTCCCATGCGGCTCAATGAATTGAAAGACAATGCCGGCGCCAAAAAAGTGCGCGTCCGTGTCGGCCGCGGTATCGGCTCGGGCCTTGGCAAACAGGGCGGTCGCGGCGGCAAGGGCCAAACCGCGCGTTCGGGTGTCGCCATCGGCGGCTTCGAAGGCGGCCAGATGCCCTTGCATCGCCGCCTGCCAAAGCGCGGCTTCAACAAGTTCCGCCCCAAGCACTTCAACGAGATCAATGTCGGCGCGCTGCAGAAGGCGATCGACGAGAAACGCGTCGATGCGACAAAGCCGATCGACCTGGCATCGTTGGTTGCGACGGGTGTTCTGCGGCGCCCGCAGGATGGTCTGAGGCTGCTTGGCTCGGGCGAGCTCAAGTCGAAGATTGCTGTTACTGTCAATCACGCCACGGCCTCGGCCAAGGCTGCGGTGGAGAAGGCCGGTGGATCGGTCAAAGTGATCGCGGTAAAGGTGCTCGACGCCGACGTGACCAAGGCCAAGAAGTCGGCCGCCAAAAAGGCCAAGCCGGTTGGCGGCAAGAAGGCGGTGGGTGAGGCGTAGACGGGGGCGCCGCACTTTGGCGTTGCAGCCATTGGTGCATAGTTCTTGCTAATGGTTGCGGGCTTCAATCCCTTTGCTCGATCCCATGGCTCGATCCCATTGCTCGATCCCGATGCATGGCCTATTTGACCTGAGGTGCAATTGGGAACCGGGTCAGCACCAAGCCCGTGACACGGCCAAAGGTCTGGAGACACGAATATGGTATCCGCCGCAGAGCAGCTTGCCGCGAACATGAATCTTGGTGCTTTCGCGAAGGCGGAGGATCTCAAAAAGCGGTTGTGGTTCACACTCGGCGCGCTTCTGGTTTATCGGCTCGGCACATTCATTCCGCTACCCGGCATCAACCCGGTGGCTTTTGCCGAGGCATTCAAGTCGCAGTCGCAGGGCATCCTCGGCATGTTCAACATGTTTGCGGGCGGTGCTGTCGAGCGGCTGGCGATTTTCGCCCTCAACATCATGCCCTACATTTCCGCCTCCATCATCATGCAGCTGATGAGTTCGGTGTCCCCGAAGCTCGAAGCGCTGAAGAAGGAGGGAGAGGCTGGACGAAAGCAGATCAACCAATACACACGCTATCTGACCGTGCTTCTGGCTACGATGCAGGCTTACGGCATTGCCGTCGGGCTCGAGGGTTCACAATCCAGTAGCGGTTTGGTGGTCGCAGATCCCGGTTGGTTCTTCCGTTTGAGCACAGTCATCACGCTTGTCGGTGGCACGATGTTCCTGATGTGGCTCGGCGAGCAGATCACGCAGCGCGGCGTCGGCAACGGCACCTCGCTGATCATTTTCGCAGGCATTGTGGCGGCATTGCCGTCGGCCATCGCGGGTCTGTTCGAAATGGCGCGCACGGGAGCACTATCGACCATCCTGCTGCTCGCACTGTTCGCCCTCATGCTGGTGGTCGTGGCGGCGATCGTCTTCTTCGAGCGCGCACAACGCCGACTGTTGATCCAGTATCCGAAGCGGCAGGTGGGCAATAAGATGTTCCAGGGCGATGCTTCGCATCTGCCTTTGAAGCTCAACTCGTCCGGCGTCATTCCGCCGATTTTCGCTTCTTCTCTGTTGCTGCTGCCGGTCACGGCGGCGCAATTCTCTGCAGGCCAGGGCCCCGAATGGTTGAATTCGGTCGTTGCTTCGCTCGGCTATGGCCAACCGCTGCACATGCTGGTCTACGTGCTATTGATTGTTTTCTTCGCGTTCTTCTATACGGCGATCGTAATCAATCCGCAGGAGACGGCGGATAACCTGCGCAAATATGGCGGGTTCCTGCCCGGTTACCGTCCGGGCCAGCAGACGGCCGACCGCATCGAATACGTGCTCACACGCATCACGGTCGTCGGTGCGCTTTATCTCGGCGCCGTCTGCTTGCTGCCTGAAATGCTCATCTCGTACGCTTCGGTCCCGCAGTCCTTTGCGGCGATCCTCGGCGGTACGTCCCTGCTGATCGCCGTGAGCGTGACCATGGATACGGTCTCGCAGGTGCAGAGCCACTTGCTGGCCCACCAGTACGAAGGTCTGATCAAAAAGTCCAAGCTCAAGGGTGCCTCTCTGCCAAAGGGGCGCAAATGAACATCATACTGCTTGGGCCACCGGGAGCGGGCAAGGGAACGCAAGCGGCCGCGCTGGCGAAGCGGCGGGGCTTGGTTCAGCTTTCGACGGGTGACATGCTGCGAACGGCTGTAAAGGCCGGAACCGATATCGGCAGACGGGCAGAAGCAGTCATGAAAGCGGGCGGCCTCGTTTCCGACGAGATCGTCATCGGGATCATCTCAGAGCGCATCGATCAGCCTGATTGTGCCAGCGGATTTATCCTCGATGGCTTCCCGCGTACTTTGAAGCAGGCGGCGGCGCTTGGCTTGCTGTTGGTGTCCAAGGGCAAGACGCTCGACGCCGTCATCGAACTTAGGGTCGACGACACCGTGCTCGTCGGTCGCGTCGAGAAGCGGGCGGCCGAAACGTTGGCCGCTGGCGGTACAGTTCGTGCCGATGACAATGCGGAGACCCTGAAGTCGCGGTTGCTGGCCTATTATCGCGAAACGTCGCCTCTGATCGGCTATTACTTCGCGCTCGACCAGCTCAAAACGATCGATGGAATGGCCTCGATCGGCGATGTGGCCGGCCAGATCGACACTATTCTCGGCGGCAGTACGTAGCCGGCGATGGCGCTGTGCTTGCACAGTGAAGAAAAACTGAGAACGGTTGCGGCAAATGATCGCAACCTCGATTGACGAAGAGGCATAAGTCACGTTAGACAGAAGGGCTTTTCGAACTTTGAAGATCGCGGCGCAGCCGGGCGGAGTGCATCCGTAAGGCCAGAGCGCGTTTTTCTCGTGAGTAAGACGCACGGAATGAAGAACGGGGATTCCGGCCGAGCAAGGGCGGATCTCCACGACAGCGCTCTAAAAATGCGCTCAGCCGACGGCAGGAGACCAGACTGTGGCACGTATCGCAGGTGTGAATATCCCGACACAGAAGCGCGTTGTAATTGCGCTGCAGTACATCCACGGGATCGGTTCCAAGAATGCCCATGAGATCTGCAACAAGGTCGGGATTCCGGCCGAACGCCGCGTCAATCAGATGACCGACGCCGAAATCCTGCAGATCCGCGAAGCAATCGACCGCGATTACTCTGTCGAGGGCGACCTCCGTCGCGACACGGCGATGAACATCAAACGCTTGATGGACCTTGGCTGTTATCGTGGCCTTAGGCATCGCAAGGGGTTGCCCGTCCGCGGCCAGCGCACCCATACCAACGCCCGCACCCGCAAGGGCAAGGCTGTTGCCATCGCCGGTAAGAAGAAGGCCTGACGAACGGCGCAGGCCTTTGTGGTTATGCGCTTTTCCCTGTCCCCCTGTTTGAGACGATCGCTCCCCAAGTCGGAGCTCTGGAGTTCACGAAATGGCCAAAGAAGCAGAAAAGGGCCGTGGCAAGGTCCGCCGCCGCGAGAAGAAAAACATCACGTCGGGCGTCGCGCATGTCAATGCGTCGTTCAACAATACGATGATCACGATCACCGATGCCCAGGGCAACACCATCGCCTGGTCGTCGTCGGGCACCATGGGCTTCAAGGGCTCGCGTAAATCGACCCCCTACGCGGCTCAGATGGCTGCCGAGGACGCCGGAAAGAAGGCGACGGAGCATGGCATGAAAATCCTCGAAGTGGAGGTCTGCGGTCCGGGCTCGGGCCGTGAATCGGCCCTTCGCGCACTTCAGTCCGTGGGCTTTCAGATCACCTCGATCCGTGACGTGACGCCGATCCCACACAACGGCTGCCGGCCACGCAAGCGCCGCCGCGTCTGATCGGAATCGACGAGGACAATTGCGATGCGCCCGTCGGGCCCGTCGCAATCTGCACGCTTCAATCCGGCCTCCGCCCGATCTCAACCCAGCGGATCGCAGCGGACCAACAACTAAGACCCGGTGAAACCGAGGCGCGGCAGCCCCCTGGTGCCGGCGCCGTAACTTTGAGATGAGGTCGATCATGGTGAATGTACTCCAGAAAAACTGGCAGGACCTGATCAAACCCACGAAGCTCGAGATCCAGTCCGGCCGCGACCGCAACAAGGTCGCAACGGTGATCGCCGAGCCGCTCGAGCGTGGTTTTGGCATGACGCTCGGCAACGCGTTGCGCCGTGTGCTGTTGTCGTCGCTGCAGGGCGGCGCAATCAAGACCGTCCAGATCGATGGTGTGCTGCACGAGTTTTCGTCGATCCCCGGCGTGCGCGAGGACGTGACCAACATCATTCTCAACATCAAGGAAATCGCGCTGCGCGTTCATTCGGACGGCGTGAAGCGGATGGTTCTGAAGAAAGAAGGCGCCGGCCCCGTGCGCGCGGGCGAGATCGAAGCTGGCTCGGACGTCGAAGTTTTGAACCCCGACCACATCATCTGCCATCTCGATCAGGGCGCGTCCGTGCGCATGGAATTCCAGGCCGACATGGGCAAAGGCTACGTGGCGGCCGACCGCAATCGGCCCGACGACGCGCCGATCGGGTTGATCCCGGTCGACAGCCTTTACTCGCCGGTCAAGAAGGTCTCCTACAAGGTCGAGAATACCCGCGAGGGCCAGGTTCTCGACTATGACAAGCTGACCATGCAGGTCGAAACCGACGGTTCGATCAAGGCCGAGGATGCGATCGCGCTCGCCGCCCGCATTCTGCAGGATCAGCTCGCGGTGTTCATCAACTTCGAGGAGCCGAAGAAGGCCGTCGAGGAGACCCGCCATCCGGAACTCGCGTTCAACGCCGCACTGCTCAAGAAGGTCGATGAGCTCGAACTCAGCGTGCGTTCGGCCAACTGCTTGAAGAACGACAACATCGTCTACATCGGCGACCTGATCCAGAAATCGGAAGCAGAGATGTTGCGCACACCGAACTTCGGCCGCAAGTCGCTCAATGAAATCAAGGAAGTGCTTGCCGCCATGGGCCTGCACCTCGGCATGGAGGTGGCCAACTGGCCGCCAGAAAACATCGAAGAATTGGCTAAGCGTTTCGAGGATCAGTACTGAGACGAAGTCATAGGTTACAGGTTAGAGGGAGTAAGAGCAGGGCCAAGACAACGAGTTATCCCTGTCACCTGTTCCCTGGAACCTGAAACCTTCTGAACTACGAGGCGAGGCCGCAGAACCTCCCCGTCAAAAAATGACCAGAAAACTCAAAGGACAAACACATGCGACACGGTAAACTCGGGCGGCGGTTCAGCCGCGACAGCTCGCACCGTCAGGCGATGTTCTCGAACATGGCCGCGGCCCTCATCAAACATGAACAGATCGTGACCACACTGCCCAAGGCCAAGGACCTGAAGCGCGTGATGGACAAGTACATCACGCTGGCCAAGCGCGGCGACCTCAATTCCCGGCGCCTGGCCGCGGCCCGTCTGCGCGACGAGGACATGACCAAGAAGCTGTTCGACGTTCTGGCCAAGCGCTACAAGGACCGCGCTGGCGGTTACACGCGCGTGCTCAAGGCCGGCTTCCGTTACGGCGACAGCGCACCGCGCGCCGTGATCGAACTCGTCGACCGCGACGAGAGCGTCAAGGGCGCCGACGACAAGGCCCGCCACGAGGCCGCGCTGGCATCCGAACAGCAGGCGGGCTGATCCAAGCCTTGCCACACTGACCGATTATCACCGCCCCCGCGTCTCCGACGTGGGGGCATTGTTTTTGGCGTCTGGTCCGGTTGTCCGATGAGGAGCGCACGCAATGGAGAAGGCCACCGTCCTCGTTACCGGCGCGACAGGCTTCATCGCCAAGTACTGTATCGCCGAGCTGCTGCGGCAGGGCTACCGGGTGCGGGGAACCGTCCGTGATCTCGCGCGCGGCCCGGATGCAGTGCGAGGCGCGGTGTCGCGCGCGGGTCTCGACCCATCGGGCGTCACTTTCGTTGCCGCCGATCTCGAACGGGACGACGGCTGGGACGCGGCGGTCTCCGGCTGCCGTTACATCCTCCACGTCGCCTCGCCGTTCCCCATCGACCAGCCAAAAGAGCGCGACGAGGTCATCCGCCCCGCGCGCGACGGCGCCTTGCGCGCCTTGAAAGCCGCGACCCGCGCGGGTGTTCCGCGTGTGGTGATGACGTCGTCGACGGTCGCCATCATGTACACCGCGACCCATACGCCTGGGCATATCTACACCGAAGCCGATTGGACCGACGTCGGCCGTGCGGGCCTGACGCCCTACATGCTGTCGAAGACGATCGCCGAGCGCGCGGCGTGGGACTATGTGTGGGCGACACCGGGCGCGCCCGAGCTCGTGTCGATCAATCCGGGCTTCGTGCAGGGGCCGGCGCTCGACGGCGACCTCTCGACCTCGCTGCACGTGCAGAAGCTGATGGGGATCGGCGCCTATCCCGGCGCGCCAGCGATCAGCTTCCCGATATCCGACGTGCGCGACATCGCGGCATTGCACGTTCTGGCCATGACGCACCCGAAGGCTGCCGGCGAACGTTTCCTTGCGGCCCAGGGTACCGCAAGCCTCTATGGCATCGGCCAAATCATCGCGGATGCGCTACCCGATCTCAAATCCAAGGTGCCGAAGGTCGAGCTGCCCAACGTCGTGGTGCGGGCAATGGCGCTGTTCGATACCCGCCTCGAGGCGGTGCTGCCCGAACTCGGAACCGCCCGCATCTGCTCAAACATGAAGACGCGCGAGCTGCTCGGTTTCAAGTTCCGCAGTGCCGAGGATGCGATCCGCGACGCCGCGGTAAGCTTGAGGAAGCTCAACGTGATCTGAGATGATATGACTACCAGGTGCCGGATTTGCCATCGGCTCCAGTCCTGCTTGATCAAAGACGAGACCGACAATGTCACGAAGTTCAATTGCAGGCATATTGCTCGCCGTTTGCGGCCTTGCCGCAGCCGTCGGCTGGCTGCCGCGCGGTTCCGAGCCCGCCTTCGCACAGAAGCGCGTGCCGCCGCCCTCGCGCGAGGTCGCCCAGTACTCGTTCGCGCCCATCGTCCGCCTGGCCGCGCCTGCCGTCGTCAACGTTTACGTGCGCTCGCGCGTGCAAGCTTTCAACTCGCCCTTCGCCGACGATCCGTTCTTCCGCCGTTTTTTCGGCGAGCAGTTCGGCCAGCCGTCCGAGCGCGTGCAGTCGTCACTCGGCTCGGGCGTCATTGTCAGTCCCGAGGGCATCGTCGTCACCAACACGCACGTCATCAAAGCGCGCGGCGAAACAGAGATCCGCGTCGCGCTCTCCGACAAGCGCGAATTCGACGCCAAGGTTGTGTTGCAGGACGAAAAGACCGATATCGCCGTCCTCAAGATCGAGGGCGGCGACGGCCGCTTCCCGACCATCGCCATCGAGGATTCCGACACCATGGAAGTCGGCGATCTGGTGCTGGCGATCGGCAACCCGTTCGGCGTCGGCCAGACCGTGACCAGCGGCATCGTTTCCGCTTTGTCGCGCTCGGAGGTCGGCCGCTCGGACGCACAGGTGTTTCTACAAACCGACGCGGCAATCAATCCCGGGAACTCCGGCGGCGCGCTGGTCGATATGAGCGGCAAACTCGTCGGCATCAATACGATGATTTTCTCGAAGTCCGGTGGCTCGCAAGGGATCGGGTTTGCTATTCCCTCGAACCTCGTTCGTCTTTACGTCGACAGCGCGCTCACGGGCCGCAGGGTCGAGCGGCCTTGGCTCGGCGCCAAGCTCGAGGCGGTGACCCGTGATATCGCCGAGGCCCTCGGGATCGAGCGGGTCGCCGGTGCAGTGGTCATGCGGGTGGCCGACAAGGGGCCCGCGGCCAAGGCGGGGTTGCAGCCGGGCGACGTGATCGTCCGCATCGATGGGTTCGAGGTCGCCGATCCGCGCTCGGTCTACTATCGGCTGACGACGCGGGGTGCAGGCAATACCGCCAGGATCGAGGTCGTACGCAAGGGGCGGCCCCAAGACATCAATCTCCCGCTGCAACCGCCGCCGCAGCCTGGCCGCGACGACGTTCGGAACCTTTCGGGCAACCACCCCTTCGATGGCGCACGCGTGTCGAACATCCTGCCGGGTCTCGCAGAGGAAATGGGGCTCGACGAAGGCGAGGGGGTCGTGGTGGTCTCGGTGCGGCAGGGAACGATCGCCGCGAGGCTCGGGTTTCAGCCCGCAGACGTGATTTTGCAGATCGGCACCGTCGAGGTCTCTTCCGTCGTGGACTTGGAGCGGGCCGTGGTCGAACGGCAGCGGACCTGGCAGGTCGCGGTCAAGCGCGGTGGACGGGTGCTCAAGCTGCAGGTTCCGGGATAGCATCGTCAGGCGTGTCCGGCGCGAACGAGGATACAATCGCAATGAAGCCGGTCGCAGCAGGTCTCATCTATTTTGCGCTTGTTTATGCGGCGGGCTTCGTTCTGGGGCTTGCCCGCGAGGTGGCAATCAATCCCCTTTTCGGCAAGGTGCTCGCTGTGCTCATTGAGGCGCCGCTGATGATCGTGGCGATCACGGCGGCAGCGATTTGGGTGGTTCATCGGCTTTCCGTGCCGGTCGATCTCGTGTCCCGCCTGACAATGGGCATCACCGCGTTCGTCGTGCTGATGCTGGCCGAGGCGCTGTTCGCCAAGGTGTTTCGCGGCCAGTCGCTCGATCAATGGATATCGAGCTTTGCCACCACGGAGGGCATGATCTCGGCCGTGCTGTTTCTACTATTCGCGGCAATGCCTATAGTCGTCCGAAATGTAGGGTCCTCGCCAACGCCATGACCAATCTGTTCGCCGCGGCCGGCCTAGAAGCGAACGCCCCGCGTCCGCTCGCAGACCGTTTGCGGCCCAAGGCTCTGAATGAGGTCGCAGGTCAGGCTCATATCGTCGGCCGTGACGGCACGCTCACACGGTTGCTCGCCAGCGGACGCTTGCCAAGCCTTGTCCTATGGGGGCCGCCCGGTTGCGGCAAAACCACCATCGCCCGGCTGTTGGCGAACGAAACCAAACTCGCGTTCGAGCAGCTTTCAGCGATCTTCTCGGGCGTCCAGGAACTCCGTAAATCATTCGATCGCGCGAAGATCGCGCGCGAGCAGGGTCGCGGCACGCTGCTCTTTATCGACGAGATCCACCGCTTCAACCGCTCGCAGCAGGACAGCTTCCTGCCGCACATGGAGGACGGCACCATCACGCTCGTGGGGGCGACGACCGAAAACCCGTCGTTCGAGCTCAATGCCGCTCTGCTGTCGCGGGCGACGGTGCTGACCCTCAACCGTCTCGACGACGCCGCGCTCGATGATCTGTTGAAGCGCGCCGAGGCCGAGGTGGGACGCACATTGCCGCTCGAGGCCGATGCTCGAGGCACGTTGATCGGCATGGCGGACGGTGACGGGCGTTCGATCTTGAATCTGGCAGAGGATGTGTTCAGCGCCATCCCGACCGGCGGCAAGCCCGCGACGCCCGAGGCTCTCGTCCGCCTCGTGCAACGCCGCGCGCCGCTCTACGACAAGGGCCGCGATGGCCACTACAACCTGATCAGCGCGCTCCACAAGAGCGTCCGCGGTTCCGACCCCGATGCAGCGCTGTACTGGTTGTGCCGCATGCTGGACGGCGGCGAGGACCGGTTGTTTCTCGCTCGCCGCCTCGTGCGCATGGCGGTCGAGGACATCGGCCTCGCCGATCCGCAGGCCCTCGTCATCGCCAATGCCGCCAAGGAGGCTTACGACTTCCTCGGCAGTCCGGAGGGTGAGCTGGCGCTGGCCGAAGCCACCCTCTATCTCGCGACCGCGCCAAAATCGAACGCCAACTACGTCGCCTACAAGGCGGCGATGCGCGCGGCCAAGCAACACGGCAGCCTTGCACCGCCCAAGGTTATCCTCAACGCGCCGACCAAGCTCATGGAAGACGAGGGCTATGGCGAGGGTTACGCCTACGACCACGACGCACCCGAGGCATTCTCCGGCCAGAACTACTTCCCCGACGGCTTCGCCGAGCGGCCGCAGTTCTACGATCCGCCAGAGCGTGGTTTCGAGCGCGAGATCAAGAAGCGGCTCGACTATTGGGCGAAGCTCCGCGCCAAACGGCTGGGCGACTAAACAACGAAGGCATCAATCCGGGTCCTGTACTCCGCGGGACAGCATCCAAGAGTTGCGTGAGCTGTCGTAGTCGTGTCGTTGTGGGAACGTTGGCGTTCTCCTGGTGAGCACGCCCCCGTATCAGGCGACCTATCAGCCTCCGTGAGACTCCGTGGGACTCCGTGGGACAATTCAGGGGAGCGCGGTTGCAACCTGTTCTCGGCCGTTGGATATAGGGTCACGAATAGTCGCCTGCCAGCGTCACTCTTCAAGCCCCAGGACCGCGCCATGCCCACCTCGACGGCTCAGCCGAAGCACGTCAAGCACTTGCGGCAGATCCTGCTGTGGCCGATCTATTTGCTTCCGCTCGACGACGACGGCCCGATGGAGAACCACTGGGAGCATCTCAAGAAGACATCTCCCGACAATCCGTGGCGCGAGATCGACGACGAGTTCGGCGACCCGAGAGAATTCCAGGCGCGCCACTACAACGAGTTCGTGACGTTCCTGCCGCCGGTGCAGCGGTTCCTCTATGGCCAGGGTCTCGGTCGCGTCGTGTTCAGCACCTACGGCGAGAGCCCGATCACGGTGATGCGGCGCACCGATATCGCCAAGGTGCGGGTGACGCTCGATCCCGGCTCGGTGCCAGTGCTGCTCGAGGTGGCGCATATCGATCTCTACTTCTTTTTTGATATCGACGTCGCGCTTCTGGCCTTCGAGGTGTCGGCCAACGACCTGCCATTCGAGGTGGCGCAGGAGGTGTTGTTCCGCTTCGGCCGCGCCTACCCCGCCTATTGGGAGGCCGACGGGCGCGGCGGGCATTGCCCGCACAAGGTCGAGTGGCTGGCCAAGGACGGTGCCGTGATGGCCACCTCCGACTACGAGAAGAAGGAAAAGTACCTGAGCTTCGTCTGCCAGCACCGCGCGCCGGCAGTGGCGTCGCATTGGGAATTTCTGCTGTCGCCGATGGTGTTGCATCACAGCGACCGGACCGGGCCGATCCGCTACCGGCAGCTGGAATACTATCGGATGCCCTACATGGTCTATCTCGCCATGGACGATGCGACAGCCTTGACGCGGCCGGACCTCGTCAGGCTCGCGATCGGCAGCGCACCGGGAGATTCGGGCGAACTGCCGTACTCGCAGCAATACCTTCAGGATTTCGAGAGCCGCCACTGCTACGACCGCTATTGCGATCTCAACCCCGGCGCGCGTTACGGTTCCCGGTTCATGAGTACGGGGCACACGTTAGTCGTGCTCGGCGACGCCAAGGACAGCTTCTTCACGGAGGCCGAAAGCGGCGTGCTGAGCCGGTTCCGGCACCAGCATTTCCTGCTGTTCATGATCGCGCATTTCCAGAAGGCGGGGCTCAGGATGTTCTCCGACCGGCTGGTGGCGATCGTCAGCCGCCTCGACGTCCAGAACCCGAAGGCCAACCGCGTGTTCCGCCGTGCGATCCGGCACACGCTCGAGAATTTCCTGCGCTTCGAGCACCGCTACTGGTTCCATGAGATCTCGAATCACGCCCAGGCGCGCGAGCTGTTCGCGTTGACGCGCGGCCAACTCGAGCTCGATGGTCTCTACGACGAGGTGCGGGAAGAGCTGCAGGACATGGGCAACTTCCTCGAAGTCGAGGCCATGCGCCGGCAGAACGAGACCGTGGTGCGGCTGACGGTCGTGACCATCCTCGGGCTGATCGGCACGATCACGACGGGCTTCCTCGGCATGAACCTCTTTGCGTGGTCCGATCAAACGACGTGGTGGCGGACGGCGGCGTTCCTGTCGGTCTTCGTGCCGACCATCGTGCTGACGATCCTGACCGTCGCCAAGTCGCGGCGGCTGTCGGAATGGCTGGACGCCCTGGCCGATGACAGCCTGTCCACGGGACAGAAGTTCCGCGCGTTCTGGCGGGTATGGTTCCCGGGCAAATGAAAGGGACACGTCGTCAGCGGAGCGCGCGGGCGGTGTTGCGGGTTGCCGCCCAGCCGACGATGGTTTCGAAGCCCTTGGCGTCTGCGAAATTCGCGCCATCGACGTCGGCATCGGTGAAATCGGTGCCCGTCAGGTCTGCGCCAGAGAGATCGGCGCCCGTGAGGTCGGCGTGGGTCAGGCGTGCGCCCGAGAGGTTCGCGCCCTTCATCGAGGCATAAGCGAACAGCACATGGCCAAGGTCGGCGCGGGTGAGGTTGGCGCCGTCGAGCTTGGCGGCGAGGAATTCGGTGCGCCAGATGTGCTCGATGAAGCCGGTCTTGCCGAACGGGGCGAGCGTGGCGTCAGTGAGGTCGGCGCGGGTCAGGTCGGCGCGGTGGAAGCGGCCGAAAATCTTCGCGCCCGTCAGGTTCGCGCCGGCAAAGGTGGACGCTTCGGCGGCCAGCGCGGCCAAGGTCGAGAAGCCGGCGGGCCGCAGCAGGCTCGCGCCCGTGAGGTTGGCGCGATCAAACCGCGTCTTGACCATGGTTATGCGGTCCAAGCGCGCGCCGGTGAGATTGACGCCGGCCAGATCCGAGCCTGAGAGGTCCGCGCCGAACAGGTCCGATCCTTCGAGGCGGGCGGCCTTGAAGTCGAGGCCCGAGAGATCGAGCCGGGCGAGGTCGCGGCCGGCGAAGTCGGCGGGCATCTGCGCCGAAGCGCCGGCCAGCACGAGTGCGATGTCGCGTGCGGAGATGTCGGCGGCGGGCAGGGGGCGCGCGGAGAACAGGCACAACCCGGCCGCGATCGCCAGTGCGGCGCTCGCGGTATAGCGGGTCGGCTTCGGCCGGACCATGGCTCAGCGCCGGGCGAAGAAGCGGCGGACCGCGACGTTCAGTCCCGTGGGCGCGAGGTCGATCGTGTCCGCGCTGGTCAACAGGCGCGTCGCGATCTCGGTTCCGTCCGTGCGCCGATGATGCACCACGGTCTCTTCATCGCCATCGACCACGAGGTAGTGCATGACGCTCGGCACCGTGAAGTAGCCGGCAAGCTTGACGCTGGAATCACGGCCGCCGGACGACGGCGAGACCACCTCAACCACGATCACCGGCTCGGGCACGATCATCTCCTTGCGGCCGAGCACTGGCCCGCCATAGACGACGGCGTCGGGCTCGAAGGCGGTGCGGTCGGTGATGCGTAGGGTGGCGCCGTCGCCGAGTGCGTGGAGGTCGAGGCCTTGATCTTCGATGGCGTCCAGAAAGGCGAGCCAGACGAGAGATTTTACACTGATATGACCCGTCGTTTCAGGCGACATCCTTACCGGCCTTCCGTTGACCAGCTCATAGCGTCCCGGCCGGCCAGTGGCCCAGACCAGATACTCGTCGACGGTCATGCGTTGAGGAGCGATCTCGTTCATGGGTCGAGACTAGCAGAAAACCCGCCAGCGGAGCCACCCCGTCGGCCAATTAGCGCTGTCAGGGGTAGCCGCTCGCCCCCGACCCAGCGGGCCTGTGTCAGAAATCGACCACCTTGGCTTCGACCACCTTGTTCGTGGCTTCGCGCTCCTCGCCCCGGCTCTGTCCGCCCGAGCCCTTGATGCCCGGCGCGATGCCGTTGGCGATATTGGCCTTCAACGTGCCGTTGACGCCGGCCTTGAAGTCGAACGTCACCTTCGAGGTTTCCGGTTGGTAGACCTTGGTCGCCACGAACACGTACCGGCCCTGCTTCCGCTGGTTGGCGATGACGGCGCGGCAGCCGTCCTTGATGTTGGCTTTGACGAACTCGGCGGTGCCGGTCTGCACTTCGATCTCGGATACTTTGGTGAACGTGTATTTGGCCGAGTTGAGATAGTTGCCGCCGGCACCGACTTCGAGAAACGGCAGCTTGATGCCGTCGATGGCGAAGTCGCCGTTGGCGCCGACGGTCTTCTCGACCTTGGCTTCGCCCTCGTAGGTGCGCGTTTTCATCTCGTCGGGGAACTTCTCGCGCATCGCTTCGGTGTCGTTCCAGCAGATCTCGACGACCTCCATGCCGAACACGGGGCCGCTGGCCTTTCCAGTGGTGGCGTAGATGCGGCCCGGCTGGAGGCGGTTACTGTAGGGGAAGGCATGCACGCCACCGAAAAAGCCGGTGGTGTAGGCTTTGCCGAAGACGGCGGTGCCGCCTGCGGAACCGGGCGCGGCGGGAGCAGTGCCGCAGCCAGTGAGGCCGCCCGTCAGGATAAGGGCCAAGCCGCTTGCGGCCAACGAACTCGATCCACGCAACCGCAACATACCCAAACCCTCCACCTGACGCAGCATGGCCGCCGCTCGTCCGCAGCTGATCGGCGGGATACTGAACGGCGGAAGGGGTGGGCAGCAATGCTCGTATGACCATGGTCTCAAATTGCCAGTGGACCAGTGATCGGCCGGCCACAGGCGGATTGCGGGGGGAGAGGGGTTAACCACTCCGAGGCCCGGTATCATCGCAGTCCCACGGGCTGGACGGTCAGCCTCAGCTCGTCGGTGCGTCGAGCTTGCGGGTCAGGTTCTCGAACTCGCGGCGCAGCTCCTCGTTCTTGAAGATCTGGTCGAAGGTCGGAGCCTCTAGCTTCTGCAGAGCCTCGAACGAGGATGACCCTTCACGCATCAGATTGCGCAGTTGGAAGCTCGCTTCGACGGTCTCGAAGGTGTTGTCGGCGATGCGCAGATCGTGGGTGGCACGCGAGCGCGCCTTGGCGATCTGTTCGCGCTGCTGCTGCAGATAGCGACGATACCCGCGGGCGGCCTCCTCGGCGATCTTCTGGCTGTCGCGATTGGCGTCGAGCGCGCGCTTCTGGTCGGGGCGGTTTTCAGCCCGCATCAGGTCGGACGTTTTGGCTTTCGCCGAGGCGACGTCCTTCAGGATGGCGTCGAGGCGCGGCAGGTACTGGGTATCAATTTTGGCGATCGTAGCGTCTTGCGCGTGGACGAGCATGGCGAAAAGTGCCGCGTGCATGGCGAAGTACTTGCGTGCTGCATTCATGTTGTCGCCAGAGGCCGCCATCAGCTTGGCGAGCTGGCCATCGATGGTCTTGGCGGCGTTGAACACGGCGGCGAGGCGAACGAGGTCGCCCGACAGCACGCTGTCGAGCAAAAGGTCGACCTGCTCTGGACCGAGCTGGACACCGGTTTTCTGCAACGCCGATTGGATCTCGGTCTTGGCAGACTTGATTTCGGCGCGGTTGGCTTCGATGCGCTTCTGAGCGTCCTCGATCGAATTGGTCAGGCTCGCGACCGTGTTGGTCAGCACACCGGGCAGCATTCCGTCCGTCGGCGCCACCAGTTGCTTTTCCTTCAACTTCACGATCTGGTCTTCGATATCGCGTATATTCTTTCGCAGGCTCTCGACCTTCTTCTGCACTTCGACGACGGGAACGTCGGTAACAATGCCAAGGGCGCTGTCGAGCAGCGCGCGCACCTTGTTCTCACGATCCTCGCGGGTTTCTGTCCAGATCGGCGTGATGACGAATTCGTCTCTGCCGGGCAATTTCTTGGTTTGGGACCGTTGCTGGGCGGTATCCTGCAGCACACTGTCGATGGCGGCCATGAGCTTGCGCGCCTGCTCGTAGGCCGCGTCGCCCTCGCGCGGGTCCTTCTCGATTTGAGCGGGTGCGACGGCGGAGGGCGATTGGGGTGCGGCAGTGGGCACCGCTGACCCTGTTGCCGGCTTGGGTTTGGCGTCAGCCCCTGTACGCGTCAAGAGATCGGCAATGCTGTCGCGATTGGCCGTCTGAGCACCGACCGGCATGGTTAGGGCTAAAGACAGCACCACAAACAACAGAGCCACCGGCTGAACCGTCTGATTTCGTGACATTTCTCAAGCCTCCGCCGCCCGATGTAGCGTCGGGATCAAGGCAAATCGATGGTTCGGCAGAGCACGAGCCAGCGCGTGTAGCGATTATGGCATTTGGTCCCCGCTCGAGGCTGGTCCAAAAAAGAGCTAAACGTCAGATTCAAAAGCTACAATCGAATCATGGCTTTGCTCGTGTTCCTCCCGGTTTCGACATTTGCTCTGAACGGGTTGCGACAGGAGGCAAAAGTCCGAACCTGAACTCTAGGACTTGGCCAAGGTCTGGACTTGGGTGTGGGCTTCATAAATCGCGGTGGTCAGTACCTGGCCGATCTGGCGGGCGTCGGTCAGCACAGCCATATGGGTGATGTGCGGGCCCGCGCCGGTGATCTTGGCCGCCGTCAATCCGTCGCGTGGGTTGGTTCCCCCGAGGGCGAGGCCCAGTCGCAGCTCTCGGGCGCTCACGGCGATCACGGCGAATTCGGACGTGGAGCCACAGGTCACCAACCCGCCGCGCACGCCGATGGTTGCGGCCGGACACGCGCCAGTGATGGTCTTCAACAGATATTGGGCTAGGGGGCGGAACGCCTTGCCTTTGGCCAGCAGGGCGTCGAGGCTCTCGGCACCGGCCGTATCCAACGGCACCGGAATGGGGCTGGCGGGCGTTGCGAGGCGCGGCGCCTCGACCGCAACGACCGGCTCGGCTGTGGCCGGCTTCGCCTGGTTTGCCGCGCGTGACGAACGGCCTGGGGGCGGATTGAACGCCTCGGCGGCCAGCGCCTTCAAGTCCGGCTTCTCGGCATAAATCGGACGGCCGCCATTGTGGTGGATGCGTTCGAGCCAGGATGCCTTCGAGAATGTGAATCGGTG
>PEQZ01000023.1 GCA_002928395.1 Hyphomicrobium sp. | reverse complement strand
TCATAGCCTTGCTCGTGTTCCTTATGGTTCCGGCATTTGCTCCGAACGGCGCTGCGATAGGAAGCGAATGTCGGAGCCGCCCTAGAACCGGCCCTCGGGCAGATATGGACGGATGCAAAGTGGAAGGACGAGGTCAAAGTCGGTCTTCAAGCTTATCGCCTTCGCGAAGCACGTCTTTTCGATGAACGTCGGCCTGCGGTAATCCTGGTCTTGCCAAGCTGGTCTCGAGTGCGCGCGCTCCCAAGTCCTGCCAGGCTTTTACGTCGTTCGGCGTATTGAAAAGGAAACTCGCCGCCGCAATAACGATGGCTGTACCGATCACCACGGTCGCAATCCAGGCGCCGGCCTGGCGCAGCCCGTCTTGGATGCGCCGTCGCCGCGCCCGCCTCATCCAATGGGCCGAGCCTTCGAGCGATGGCCGACCGTTGATAAGGCGATCGGTGTCCACCTCGTCCAATGGTTCATCAACCGGCAGTTCGGCGGAGATTGCTTCGTCGAGGCGAAGCGCTGAGGCGAATGCTCTGCGACCTGAGGGACTGACCGCAGCTGGGTCCTCGAAGTCAGCATCGCTGTCGTGCGCGGCCCGGCTCGGCTCGACCCGCTTAGGTTTGCGGGCGAGGATCATCTCGAACTCGGAGGTGAGCCGGTCGTGGTCGTCGCCGAACACACTGTCATCGGCAGTGAGATCGGGAGTTGTACCTTGCGGGATAGTGTCGTCTAAGTGCGTGGTCATGCCGACTCCACCACCTGGGTTTCCGCGCCCCGGTGTGTTGAGTACAATCGTTCGCCTCCTCGACGAGGGTCCCTCGATACCTCGCGGTGGAAAACCTACCCCGACTGCAGTCGTTTCGCAACATCGATCTGTGATCAGATCGTCATTGGCGGCCTCGGGTCGCGCATCTGACGTTTGCCCCCCACGCGCGGCGGGTGTTTCGCTTCGGTCGCGAATCTTGGGAGTCCTTGCAATGCTGCTGCTACTCGTCGGTCTCGCGGTGTTTTTCGCAATTCACGTGGTCCCGACCCAACCGGATCTGAGGACCGGTCTCGTAAAACGTTTTGGAGAGACCACTTACAAGGGCCTTTTTGCCGTGCTGTCGATCGCCGGGCTGGCGCTGATCATCTTCGGTTACGGCAAGCTTCAAGGGACGCCCGGAAAGAACCCCGACCTCTGGTTCCCGCCGGCGTGGACCCGCCCTATCGCGATGCTGGTGATGCTGCCGGCGATGGTGTTTCTGGTGGCTGCCAATGTACCGTCGCGCATTCGCGACGCGGTCAAGCATCCGATGCTGCTGGGTGTCATACTCTGGGCACTGGCCCATCTCCTGGTGAATGGTGATCTGGCGTCGGTTATCCTGTTCGGATCGTTTTTCGCCTGGGCCGTCTTCGATCTGATATCGGTCAGGCGCCGCGCAGCCCTCGGCCCGCTTGGGTCGCGCAAGGGCGGGCCTATCGTCAATGAAGTCATCGTCGTCGGAGCTGGCGTCGGTCTCTACTTGCTGTTCGTATCATGGGCTCACAAGGTGTTGATCGGGGTGTCGATTTTTGGCTGATGCGGCTGCTCGACAGGGTGCTTGTTCAGATGGGGACGGCATGGTGGCCGGCCGGCTGATCGGTATTGCCCGGCGTCCGGCGCGACGGGCGCCGATGGAGGAGCTCTCCATAGGATCGATCAGCATCGAAGGCGGGCTCGACGGTGACCATAAGGGAGCCAAGTTTCCGCGCCGCCGGATCACGGTGCTGTCGCGGGAGGCATGGGATTTGGCACTGGCCGATCTCACCGATCTCGCTGGTCGCGTGCCGCTGCCGTGGACCTATCGCCGGGCTAATCTGTTTGTCGAGGGCGTGCGGCTACCGCGGGCGCTGGGTGGGGTTGTCCAAATTGGAGACGTGGTCCTCGAGGTGACCTACCCGACGCAGCCCTGCTCGCGTATGGACGAGGCACACCCAGGACTTCTGAAGGCTTTGCACCCGGATTGGCGGGGCGGGATCACGTGCGCGGTCCAGCGGTCGGGCGTCGTGCGCATCGGCGATCCTGTCAAAGTTCTGGTATCGCCTCCGGAAAAGAAGATCCGATTGCCCGGTTGAGATCAATATGTGGACCGCGCCAGGCACATGGAAAAGGTGCCTGAGCTGAAGGATTGGACGCGGTCACTGGCGCGTCAGCAGCACGACGTCCGTGCCCTTGCCCGTTTCGTGCGATACGTCGACATCGGAGATCATGAAAGTCGAACCGGGTTTCACGTATTCGGCGAGTCGTTCGAGGACGTCGTCAGAAATCCGAATGCGGTCGAGCGATGCCGATGCCGTTTGCGGGATGTTGGGACGCGCTGGAGGTGGCGCGCCAACGGCCGTCTCGCGACTGCGCGGTCGCGCGGGCGTGGTGTCGCGATCTGGTTCCTTGCCACCGGCGGCAACGGACACCACGCTCCAGTTCAGCTGACGCTCGCCTGTTGCATAGTCGAGCGCTGTGAACACATGGGTGCCCAAGGGCGCATCCGGATTGTCGATCTTGACCGCCGCGTCGAACAACGGCTCGGCGCCCTGGCGCACGAGCAGCTTTCCGGTCTTGCGGCTGACGAACATGGTGATTGGCAGGTTTTGCCGCTGCATTGCCCGTTCGGCCGACGTCTTGGCAAGTTGCGCCTGTTTCAGGGCCTCGTTGCTGCGGGCCAATGATTGCTGGGCTTCCCGGCGCTGGTTCTCGAAATTCGCGACGGTTTCGAGCAATCGGTCGAGTGAGCCCCGATGTTCCGCAAGTTCGAGCTCCAGATCCTCTATCTCGAACAGGAGCGAGTGGACCAGACCCTCAAGTCGATCTTCTTCCGAGCCGAGTGCCGCGAGCTTGCCTTCGATGTCGCCGCCCGTATCGAATTCGAAACCGCCCGCCTGCCGGTTGCGTGCGATGAAGGCCGCGAGCTGAGCTTGGGCGCTCGCCTTGCCGCGGAGTGCGGCTTGCAGCGCCACCTCGAAAGGTTTCATCTCGTCGCGAGCGGCGTCGACCAATTCCATGGCGTCACGCACATCGAGAGCGGCGTCTTTGGTGCGAGCCTCGTCATAATCACGTTGGATTTCTGCTTTGAGTATTGCGTCGGCGTGGCCGGCAAGCTTGGCGGCCCTGGCCGCCGCAACCGAAGCGCGCGTTCGCTGTGGCGTGAATGCGTCGGGCGCTGCGTCAGCGGCTGCTGCGGCGGGGACGCCGAAAAGCAGGTCGAGATTGCGGGAACCGGCGTCTGCAACCGTTCCGTTGGCGACGGACGTGACGAACGGGGCGGCGGCTGCGACGTCCCCCGAAGGGATCGCGGAAGGCGGCAGCGGAACCGGCAGCCTCGAATGGGCGATCATGCGCGGCTCGGCGTCGTCGCGGGCGACGACGACACGGGCACCGACGCGAGTGAGGTCGAACAGCTGCTTGGCGAACGAGAACGGCAACCGGATGCACCCGTGCGACGCAGGATAACCGGGCAGCGCGCCAGCGTGCAGGGCAACGCCCGACCACGTCAGCCGCTGCATGAACGGCATCGGAGCATTATTGTAGAGATTGGAAAAGTGAACTTTGTTTTTTTCTAGAATACTGAAGACGCCGGTCGGGGTCTCGTGACCCCTCATGCCAGAGGATATCGGCGCTTCGGCGATTTTCTTCACTCCGTCCCAGACCGACAGGTGTTGGCGCCGGATCGAAACAATCAACTTGAGCGGGGTCGTTGGCCGGGCAATGGACAGGAGTTGTTTCAGCCGTTCGTCGCGATCGCTGCGCGCAACGGCAGATTCGGACGAAAGAGACAGACCGAACGTAGTCGCAAGCAGAAGTGCAATGGCTCGGAAACGCGCTTGGGCATGGTGACGCACGACAATCCCCACCAACTGGAGGCCGCATATCGGCCATCACAGACTAGGTCGAGCACTGCTCGACCATGACGCCGAGTATACGTGGAGGCATCTAAATGTCGGGTAACAGAGCATTGTCTGCCCCGCAACTCAATGCATGGTGATTGTCATATTGCGGACATGAGGTGTGTCCTTACAACATCTGCCCTCAATGGAGCCGCTGGTGGTTGCCGCGTTCAAAAGTGGCCGTGCTCCCGTCCAACAGGGTAGAATGCCGCAAACCGGGATGGAGGATCGCCACCAGCCATGTCTTTGCAGAACCCGTCGAAGCGCCTCATGGCGCCGGATATCACCGCCAAGAAGGGTGTCGAGGCGATCGTATCGTTGACATCCTACCACGCCCACACGGCGGCTATCGCCGACAAGTATTGCGATTTCCTTCTGGTCGGCGACAGTCTCGGCATGGTCATGCACGGCTATGAAACGACGGTGCCGGTGCCGCTCGAGTTGATGATCATGCATGGCAAAGCCGTGGTCCGGGGCGCCAAGCGTGCACTCGTCGTTATCGACATGCCGTTCGGCACTTACGAGGAGAGCCCGTCGGTCGCCTTCCGCAATGCGGCGCGGATCATGAAAGAGACCGATTGCGGCGCAGTGAAGCTCGAGGGTGGCCGGCGAATGGCCGAGACGATCCACTTTCTGGTCGAACGCGGGGTTCCGGTGATGGCGCACATCGGCCTCACGCCGCAGTCGATCAACGTCATCGGCGGCTTCAAGGCGCAGGGGCGCGAGCAGGCCCAATGGGCGGCCATCGAGGAAGATGCGCGGCGGGTCGCAGAGGCGGGGGCTTTTGCGGTGGTGCTCGAAGCGATGACCGAGCCCCTGGCGGCCAAGATCACCGCGGCTATCTCGATCCCGACCATCGGGATCGGCGCCGGCGCAGGTTGCGATGGCCAGATCCTGGTGATGGAGGATATGCTCGGCCTATCGCCGCGGGTGCCGAAATTCGTGAAGGAGTTTGGGAAGATCGGGGCGGCCATCGAAGGTGCCATCAGGGGTTACGCAGAGGAAGTCAGGGCCGGCACGTTCCCGGCCAGCGAGCACACGTACGCGGTCAAAGAGACGGCGCCGGGCGTTGTGCATCACCCGCAACGGGCCACCAAAAAGCCCAAAATTCCAAGCACCTAGTCGACCGGACAGCCACTTCGACTGCGGCATGCACCGATCCTCTGCCCCGGCATTAAGGATTTGCGTCTGCCCGGCACTCGGCTAAGAGGATCAACCGCTACGGTCGGCCCATGCGGGGGCTGCGGTGCGGACGGTTGGGCAGAACATCGTCATTCGATGCGCATGATCGAGCGGGAAGCGCCGAGACGCCGCGGTGAATGACGAAAATCGGATACGGGCTTGGGGGCTCGAGGTGAAATGGTCGACAAGAATGATTCACTGCTGCGCGAAGTCGACGAGGAGCTGCGGCGCGAGCAGCTCGAAAAGCTTTGGCAGAAGTACGGGACCTACGCCTTCATCGTGGCGGCGTTGATCGTCGTCGGCGTCGGTGGCACCAAATGGCTTGAAGCGCGTCGTCTTGCTGCGGCCGAGAAGGCCGGCGCTGCCTATCAGCAGGCGGTCGCGGCATTGGCCACAGGCAAGTCGGAGGATGCAGCAAAGGCCCTGAACGCGCTGTCGGCCGATGGCCCGGCGGGTTATGCACAACTCGCCGAACTGCAGCTGGCAGGTACCGCGCTCAAATCCGGCAATCCAGCCGAAGCGCTCAAGATCTACGAGCGTTTAGGAAGTGACCGGTCCTCCGATCGCCTGTTGCAGGGCTTTGCAAAGCTGCAGGCAGCATCGATCAGAATGGCTGACGCCGACTTTACCGAGATGCAGAATCGGCTCAACGATCTGATTGTCGCTGAAAGTCCTTGGCGCGCCAACGCTGGCGAGCTTTTGGGTCTGGCGGCGATGAAGGCTGGCAAGACCGACGATGCGCGCAAAGCGTTCGAACGAGTCATGGGTGAGCGTAATGCGCCGCAAAGTGTGATCGAGCGGACCCGGACGTTCATGGGAAATTTGATTGCCGGCGAACTTGCCAAGCCGAAGCCAGCCGAAGGATCGCAGACTAAGGCGCCACCGGACAAGTCCGCTGATCTGCCGAAGCCAGAGGTGCCTAAAGCCGCCGATACCAAGCCGACTGAGCCTGCGAAAAAGCAATAGGGGGAGGCTTATGCCTCTTGGAACATTGGGTCCGCAACACGCCTCGACGCACATTTCGACAAGTGTTGCGTCACTGCCGCTTGCTCCCCGGTTGCTGCAAGCTGTTCCGCCAAGCGTGAGTGGCAAAAGCAACACTAGAATCATGGGGTTACTCGTGTTCCTTAGGTCTCGGACATTTGCTCGGAACCGAGCTGCGACGGGAAGCGAATGTCTGAGACGGAACACTGGTTGGTCGGGCTTGATCGTAGCCGCAGTGGTCTCGTTCGGCTCCCTCGGCGGGTGCTCCGATGGCGGGTTGCCCAGTTTGCCGAAAATCGGGGACCTCAATCCGTTCAAAGAAAAGCAGGCGCCGCTGCCCGGTAAGCGAATTCCGGTGATCGCCGCTGCCGAAAAGATCCCGGGCGAACTGGCCAACGCCGATAAACCAATACTTATTCCTGCTCCTCGGCAGAACGAGACCTGGGCGCAGCCGGGCGGCGAGCCGAACAATTCGCCCGGGCATCTGGTGCTCGGGACGACACCGCGCGAGGCTTGGCGTTCTGACGTCGGAACCGGGTCCAGCAAGGCTGGCCGTTTGACGGCATCACCGATCGTCTATGGCGGACGCATCTTTACGATCGATGCCGAAAGCGTCGTCAGTGCGTTCGCGCTGTCGGGCGGATCTGCTGCATGGCGGGTCTCGATGAAGCCCGACCGCGAGAAGTCCGGCGGGTTCTTCTCGCTCGGCGCAGGTGGCGGCGGAGGGTTCGGAGGCGGACTTGCAGCGGACGGAGGCAGGGTGTTCGCCACCAGCGGTTTCGGCACCGTGGTCGCATTTGATCCGCAAAGCGGCAAGAAGCTGTGGGAAAAATCTCTCGGCGCGCCGATCCGCGCCGCACCGACCGCCACGGGCGACCGCGTGTTCGTGGTCAGCACCGATGGCCGCTTCTACTGCCTCTCCGGCAGCGATGGAAACGAGCTGTGGGTGGTACGCGGATTGCCGCAACAGGCAAGCCTCGTGATCAATACCAGCCCCGCTGTCGAAGGCGACATTGCTGTGGTGCCCTATCCGTCTGGAGATCTCGTCGCGGTCAAGGTCTCCGACGGCGGAGCGTTATGGTCGGAGAGCCTGACACGCACCCGCGCGACATCGCAGCTTGCCTCGCTGAGTGACGCAGCGCGCCCGGCGATCGATGCCGGCACCGTGTTCGCGATCGGCCACGCCGGCCGCATGATCGCCACGTCGGCGAAAACGGGCGAGCGGCTGTGGTCGCTCAACGTGCCGGGAACACAGACCCCATCGGTGGGAGGGGAGAGTGTTTTCGTGGTCGATACTTCGGGCCAGCTGATGGCCATTTCGCGCCGCGATGGCAAAGTGCAGTGGACTGCAAAACTTCCTGGGGGCGGCACTTGGTCGGGCCCTGTGCTGGCAGGTGGCTCGCTGTGGCTCGCCTCGAACAAGGGTGACCTTGTTGGCGCCGATGCCGCTACCGGACGCGTGACGAGCCAGCAGAACGTCGGCAATCCGGTGTTCATTGCGCCGATTGTCGCCCAGGGCCGCATGTTCGTGGTCACCGACAACGCCAAGCTGATTGCGCTCAACTGAGCCGAACCTGGATTGTGTCGACCGTGCCCTGACCCTGGTCAGCGTCTGGCAGCCGCGCGCTGAAGCCGGTCGTTGATGGCTTGGCCCAGGCCATCGGCGGGGATGGGCATAACGGCGATACAATCGGCGCCGGAGGCATCCAACGCGCGAAGGGCCGCGAACAGGTTTGACGCCGCTTCGATGTCGTCGCGCCGCCGGCTCAAGTTCAGAATCGGTCCCGACGTCGCAATCGGTTCGCCAAACGCCAGCAGCGCCTCGCCGTCACGCACGTCGATTGCTTCAAGCCGGACCCGGGCGCGAGGCGCGTAGTGGCTGTCGAGCTGGCCAGGCGATTGAGGCGCATCCCCGCCTTTGAACGCGTGCCTCAGCGACATGCCGAGTGCGGCCTCGATGGTCTCCGCGGGGATAGCGCCGGGCCGAAGTTGCACGGCATCCACCCCCGCCGCATCTAGCACCGTCGACTCGAGCCCGTGCGCCGTCGGCCCGCCGTCGAGGATCATCGCCACCCGGTCTCCGAGGTCGGATGCCACATGCTCGGCTCGCGTCGCCGAGACATGGCCAGAGCGGTTGGCCGACGGTGCAGCAATGGGCTGGCCGGCCGCCGCGATCAGCGCGCGTGCGACCGGATGATCCGGCGAGCGCAATGCAACGGTACCAAGACCGGCGGTGACCAGATCCGACAATCCGCTGTCCTGGCGCCGTTCGACGACGAGGGTGAGCGGCCCTGGCCAGAACGTCTCGGCTAGCCTTCGGGCCAGTGGCGAGAGGATGGCCAGTCGTTCAGCGCTCGCAAGATCGGCGACGTGTACGATCAGCGGATTGAAGCGCGGCCGGCCTTTGGCAGCGAAAATCCGCGCCACCGCTTCGCCTTGGGTGGCAACCGCGCCGAGGCCATAGACGGTCTCGGTTGGGAATGCCACGAGCCGCCCTTCTCTCAATAGCTGCGCCGCCGCGCGGATTGCCGCCTCGTCCGCCTGTCTGATGTTGCTGGTCATGGGCTGTAGGAGCCGTCTTTCACCAAAGTTGTCGAGGTCAGGGTCATGATGGACTGTCGAGGGTGTCGGCGTGATTTCGCATGTTATCGATCAGGTGTCTTTCTCCGGCCGGAAACTCGGCCTAATGTGCAGTTCGAAAACGTCGTCGCGATGCGCCGCAGACTTGACCGAACGTCGTGAACGACAACGAGACGAGCGAAGCCATGGGTTTGGTTTAGGGAAATGTTTGAAGTTTCCCTGATCCCGATAGCTGCGACTTGAACGCGAATTTCCAAAGTAGATGGCTAGACTTGACCTAGTCGATGACAACGAGCGGCACAACCGCCGAGATGCAGGGGAACGTCCATGACCTACCAACCGCCGATCGACGACATCATGCTTGCCCTGAAGTCGGCAGTCGGTCTCGATGGCTTGATCGCCGACGGAACCTACGCCGGGCTCGACGAAGACACGATCCGCGCCATCATCGAAGAAGCGGGCAAGTTCGGCGCCGAGGTGCTGGACCCGCTCAACTGGCCGGGCGACCGGCAAGGGTCGAAACTCTCGAACGGCACCGTCGAAACGCCGGCCGGCTGGAAGGCCGCCTATCGGCAATTCATCGAGAGTGGTTGGAGTGCTTTGCCGTGTCCCGAGGACTATGGTGGCCAGGGTCTGCCGGGCGTGTTGTCGATGGCCGCGTGCGAGATCTGGAATGCCACCAACATGTCGTTCGGACTCTGCCCGCTTCTCACCCAAGGCGCGATCGACGCCATCCATGCCGATGGCTCAGACGAATTGAAGGCCATCTACCTGCCCAAGATGGTGTCCGGCGAGTGGACCGGAACGATGAACCTGACCGAACCGCAGGCCGGCTCCGATCTGGCGGCGATCAGAACCAAAGCCGTGAGAAAGGACGACGGTACCTATCGGATTTTTGGCACCAAGATCTTCATCACCTACGGCGACCACGAGATGACAGACAACATCGTGCATCTGGTGCTGGCGCGCGTCGAGGGCGCACCTTCCGGAACCAAAGGGATCTCGTTGTTCGTCGTGCCAAAAAAACTGGTCAATGCAGACGGTACGCTGGGCGCCCGCAATGACGTCATCTGCGCTGGCCTCGAGCATAAGCTCGGCATCCACGCGAGCCCGACGTGCGTGATGAAGTTCGGCGAGGGTGACGGCGCGATCGGCTTCCTCGTCGGCCAGGAGAACCGCGGCCTCAATACCATGTTCATCATGATGAACGCGGCGCGACTTGCCGTCGGCATCCAGGGCGTGGCCATCGCCGAGCGGGCGACGCAGAGGGCGATGGCGTACGCCAAGGACCGTCGGCAGGGGCGCACGGCGTCGTCAAAGCCGGGCGAGATGGGGCCGATCGTCGAACACGCCGATATCCGCCGGACGCTTCTCACCATGAAATCGCTGACCCAGGCGGCCCGCGCGATTTGCCTCGTTACCGCCCGCGAGATCGATATCTCGCACCGCGCCGGTAGTGAGGCCCAGCGACTATCGGCGTCCAACAAGGCGGCACTGTTGACGCCGATCGCCAAAGCATTCTCAACCGACATCGGGTGCGAGGTGGCGTCGATGGGTGTGCAGATTCACGGCGGAATGGGTTTTGTCGAGGAGACTGGCGCCGCTCAGTATTACCGCGATGCGCGCATCCTTCCGATCTACGAAGGTACCAACGGCATTCAGGCGATCGATCTGGCCATACGCAAACTGCCGCTCGAAGGTGGCGCGGTGGTCAAGGCTTTCATTGCCGAGATCACAGATACGGCGTCGGAGGTCAAAGCCTCGAACCGGCCAGAGTTCGGGCGCATGGGCGATCGGCTTGTCGAAGCCGTAGCCGCGCTCGGCGGTGCGACCGAGTTCATGGGCCGCTGCCTGAAGGACAACCAGGACGCCGCACTCGCGGGTGCAACGCCTTATCTAAGGCTGTTCGGGTTGGCGGCAGGCGGACACTATCTGGCGCGCGCCGCCTTGAGTGCCAGTCGTGACCAATCGGACGGGGCGGGCCCGATCGCGCTCGCGCGGTTCTTTGCAGAAAATTTGCTCGTCGCAGCCCCTGGCCTCGCCGAAGCCGTGACTGGCGGTGCCGACGCGATCCTGGACGTTGATCCCAACCGCCTCTCGGCTTGAACGGAGCACACATGGCCGATATCGAAGTCTCGCTGACGGATGGTGTGCAGATCATTCGGTTCACGCGCCCCGCCAAGAAGAATGCCTTCACCAGTGCAATGTACGCGGTCATCGCCGACGCTTTGGACAAGGGCGACGCCGACCCGGCGGTGTCTGCCCACGCGTTCCTCGGTTCGGGCGGAATGTTCTCGGCTGGCAACGACATCGGTGACTTTCTCGCGACCTCGCGCGGCGCGGGGGGATTGGGCCAAGAGGTCGAGCGCTTCATTCGATCCCTGCCGCTGGTAGCCAAGCCGATGATCGCGGGTGTCGATGGGCCCGCGGTGGGTGTCGGCACCACACTCTTGTTCCATTGCGATCTCGTCTATGCGACGCCCAACGCGGTGTTCTCGACGCCATTTCTCGATCTCGGATTGGTGCCGGAAGCAGGTTCGAGCCTGCTGATGCCAATGCGGATGGGCTACGCGCGCGCCTTCGAGATGCTCGTGCTCGGCGATACATTTTCGGTGGAGCAGGCACGGGAGGCCGGTTTCGTCAACGCAATCGTCGGTGCCGAACTCCTGGATGCGACAGTGATGAAGGCCGGCCGCCGGCTTGCGCAAAAGCCGCCGGAGGCACTCATTCAGGCCCGCCGATTGATGCGGGGCGAGACAGGTCCCGTCCTCGAGCGCATCGACCAGGAGGTGGTTGCCTTCCGCGACAGGCTTGCGTCGCCCGAGGCCGAAGAGGCATTCCGGGCGTTCTTCGAAAAGCGCAAACCTGATTTTGCGGGCGCACGGGCCCGTACGTCGACCGGCTGATGGCGCCGCACGCGGTATTCCAAGGTGGCGACAGAGCAGCGAACAGGAGGCCCGACATGGGCGATCCCCGCCAGAGGTCGGAGTGCTGTCGATCACCGATCCGCCTGTTAGGGGGGAAGTCGTTGCGGCTGCTGACTGCCGCAGTGGTGGTGCTTTGGCTCTGTCGTCGACAGCCGCACTGAGCCCTGCCGATGCCAATTGGCTGACCAAGATTGTCCGTGAATCGGGCGAGGCGAGCAGTAAGGGCACGAAGCCCAGGCTCGGGGCACTCGGCGACGCAGCGCTCTACATCAAGGCGCTACCGGACGGTGCCGCCGGATCGGACCTGGCGTTCGCGGCGCATGCCGGGTCGGAGGGGCACTGGACGTTCGTCAACAAGAACGGCGACGTTTTTACGGCTGGCACGCCCGACGAAATGAAGCGAGTGACGTCTGCGCTCGCGCCCGAGGCCACGGCCGGGGCCGAAAGCAAGCTGGCGCTCTACCTCTCCGACCAGACCGTATTTCAACAGCGGTCATCGCTCAAGGACTTGCCGAAAGGCGCGCGCCTTAGCGTCGTCATTGGCAACGACGGCTATCCGCTGGTTCGCCGGAATGATGGCCGGAAAGATGGGTTGCAAGACACGGTGTTTGCCGAACTCCGGTCGAACCTGATGGTCTCCATGCACGACGAGCGGTTGTTCCGCGAGGCGATCTGGCAACTGTCCCGGCCCCTGAGTACATCTTATCTCAGGGTCCTGGCGCTCGAGGCGGGCGGTCCAGACCGTCTTGCGGCGGTTCCACGCTTTGATCCGGCGACCAAGGGCGCGCTTGTAGACCGCATCGATCCCAACTCGCTGGGTGCAGCGCTGAGTGGTATTCGCGGACAGACGGCGGTGCTGACCGCTCGGGTCGAGGCCGGTCAATTGCGGTTTGTGTACGGCACCAGCGAACGCTCACTGCCGCTGGCCGAGATCGAGCGCGCCGCCGCCGGTACGGACGTCAATCTCGTCATCCTCCAGTCGTCCTCGCCGCGACAGCCTGGCGGACGCAACTGGCTGTGGCAGACGGTGACTGTCGACGGTCTCGACAACGCCATGAAGCGGGCGACCTTCGCTGACTTTTTGAACGCACTGGGAGCCAGTCGCGGCGGTCGGTTTTCAGTGGACGTGGTGCGCTCGGCCGCCGGCCGAACAGTGCTGAGAGCGCTTCCCGTGAGCGCCGACGCAAGACCGATTGGCGGGCAGCTCGAGGACTGGGCGGCGGAATTTGCGTCCGCCATCACCGGCAACGTGCTCACCAGTGCGGTCGAGTTCACAGGAAACAGCGAGGAGCGGCAGTCGGAGCTCGATCACAGGGTTCTGCCCGGCATCCCATCTGCAATTCAAATGACCTATCTCGCCGGACTTTTCGCCGGTATTCTCGGGCTCGGAGTCGTGCGCGACTGGTGGCGACGGCTGTGGCCCGCGGAAATCCGCAAGGACTACAGCGGCGCATTCGGATATCACGCCGCCCGGGCCGCAAAACTTCTCGCCTTCGGTCTGCTGTTCCTGCCGCTGGCCGGTGTTCCCGGATTCGCCAAGACCGTGATGCAGCAACTTTGGCGGGCGATCACGTGGCCGAACTACGCAATGCGTTGGATTGTCGAGAGATTCGTGCATAGTCGAAATCACGCTTCTGGGTGATGCAGTCTCGCTGCTTCTCGCTTAAAATTGAAAAAAAGTTCGGGAGGATGAGGTCTCATGACGACGCTGAAAGGCAAGACACTATTCATTACAGGTGCCAGTCGCGGCATCGGCTTGGCGATCGCTTTGCGGGCCGCGCGAGATGGCGCCAACGTAGCAGTTGCGGCCAAAACCAGCGATCCCAATCCGAAGCTCGAGGGCACGATCCACACTGCCGCGGCCGCGATCGAGCAGGCCGGTGGCCGCGCGCTCCCGCTGATGTGCGACATCCGCGACGAGGCTCAGGTTGCCGCCGCAGTGGCCAAGACCGTGGAGACATTCGGCGGCATCGACATCTGCATCAACAATGCGAGTGCGATTTCGCTGACATCGATCGACAAGACCGAACCGAAGCGGTTCGATCTCATGTTCGGCATCAATACGCGCGGCACTTTCGTCACCACACAGGCTTGCCTGCCTTACCTCAAGAAGTCCGCGAACCCGCACGTTCTCATGATGTCGCCGCCCCTCGACATGAAACCGCAGTGGTTCGCGGGGCACGTCGCCTACTCCATCGCCAAGTACGGCATGAGCCTCTGCGTGCTGGGGCTTGCCGAGGAACTGAAGGTGGACGGCGTGGCCGTCAATGCGCTGTGGCCGCGAACAACGATCGCGACGGCGGCGATCAAGAACGTCTTGGGTGGCGACAAGCTCATGCGCATGAGCCGCTCGCCAGAGATCCTTGCGGACGCGGCACACCTGATCTTCACGCAACCTGCGAAGACGTTCACGGGCAACTTCCTGATCGACGATACGTTCCTGCACAAGGTCGGCGGCGTGACGCAATTCGAGGACTACCGGATCGATCCTGCGTTGCCGTTGGCGCCCGACTTCTTCGTGCCCGCCGACAGTGTCCCGCCGCCAGGCGTGAAAATTGCGAGCATCGCCATGCTCAAGCCGTGACAGCGTATTTTGCCTTTTGTCCTATCCCTCATGCGAAGTCATGGACCTGATCGATGTCGACACTGCTCGTCACACACCCTTGTTTTCTCGAACATGTGACCGGCGAGGGCCATCCGGAACGGCCGGATCGCATGCGGGCCATCGATCGCGTTCTCGGCCACGAGATCTTCAAGGACCTGGTGCGCGAACAGGCACCGCTGCGCGATGATGTCGAAACGGCGATCCTCAATGCCCACCCGCAACACTATATCGATGCGATCAAGACGGCGCGGCCTGGTCCTGGCGAGCCGTCGGTCCGGCTCGATCCGGACACGGTGCTGTCGCCCGGCAGCTGGGAGGCGGCGTTGCGCGCTGTCGGTGCCGGGCTCAGGGCCGTGGACGCGGTGATGGACCAATCGAGCGGCATCAAGAACGCGTTTGCGCAGGTGCGGCCGTGCGGCCATCACGCCGAAAGCGAAAAGGCCATGGGGTTCTGTATTTTCTCCAACGTGGCCATCGCTGGGATGTATGCCCGCGCGAAGCACGGCGCCGAGCGTATCGCGGTCGTCGATTTCGACGTGCACCACGGCAACGGCACGCAGGACATCTTCTGGTCCGACAAAGATCTCTATTTCGCGTCCACCCATCAAATGCCGCTCTACCCTGGAACCGGTGCCATGAACGAGGCCGGCGTGGGCAATGTGTGGAACGCGCCGTTGAGGCCGGGAGACGGCGGCGAGAAGTTTCGCCAGGCCATGGACGAGCGCATTTTACCCTCGCTCCGCCATTTCTCGCCGGATCTGATTCTCATTTCCGCGGGCTTCGACGCCCACCAAGCCGATCCGCTGGCCAATCTGCGGCTGGTCGAAGCGGATTTCATGTGGGCGACGGAACAACTATGCAAGGTAGCCGACAGTCATTGCCACGGCCGCGTGGTGTCGATGCTCGAGGGCGGATACGATCTGCAAGCGCTCGCGCGTTCGGTCGCGGTCCACGTCCGCACGCTCATGGATGCGGGCGCGTGACGCACGTTCATCGCAAATCTCGCCCAACGACGGCGGAAGGCACGCAACGACCATGATCAAGGCAACAGTTAAAAATCATCCTGACATCAAGGAGATGACCTTTGAGCGCGCGTTGAAGGAATTGGAAAGCATCGTCGGACGGCTGGAACGCGGAGACGTGGAGCTCGAAGAGAGCATTTCGATCTACGAACGCGGAGAAGCGCTCAAAGATCACTGCGATCGCCTTCTCAAGCAGGCCGAGGCCAAGGTCGAGAAGCTGAATTTCGGCAGCGACGGCGCGCCGAAGGGCACCGAGCCGTTCGATCCAGGGACGTGACTTTGCGAGGTCCACCGTGCCGCGGCTATGGCCACGCGATGAAGCGCCCGCTTCACGGCTATTGAAACACAGCTAACCGCGTTTGATCGGAAACCCCGCTCGCCACGTTCGATCACTCGCGGGGTAGCCAAACACACTCCACCGGTCAGTATGACACAGCGGCGACGGCTCTCGACTTTGGCACTATACGAACGCAGTTCCGCCCGGCGCGTGCCGGTGAGTAGAAAAGGGTAGCTCTTGGACCACGCAAGCAAGACTCCGCTTCTCGATCGGGTGAAAACGCCGGCTGACCTTCGCAAGTTATCGGAGCAGGATCTGGTCCAGCTTGCGAGCGAGCTGCGCACTGAACTGGTCGATGCCGTCTCGGTAACCGGCGGACACCTGGGTGCCGGCCTTGGCGTCATCGAATTGACCGTTGCGCTTCACTATCTGTTCAACACCCCCCAAGACCGTCTGATCTGGGATGTCGGCCATCAAGCCTACCCGCACAAGATCCTGACCGGCCGCCGGGACCGCATCCGCACGCTGCGCCAGGCTGGCGGTCTATCGGGGTTCACCAAACGCGCGGAGAGTGAATACGACCCGTTCGGCGCCGCCCACTCGTCGACGTCGATCTCGGCCGGCCTCGGCATGGCCGTCGCCCGCGACCTCGATGGACGCGACAATCACGTCATCGCCGTGATCGGCGACGGCGCGATGTCGGCCGGCATGGCCTACGAGGCCATCAACAACGCTGGCGCACGCGACGAGCGCCTGATCGTCATCCTGAATGACAACGACATGTCGATCGCCCCGCCCACGGGCGCGCTGTCGGCCTATCTTGCGCGCATGACGTCGAGCGGGACGTATCTCTATTTTCGCGATATCGCAAAGCAGCTCGCCAAGCAGTTGCCGAAGAGCTGGGAGCGGCGAGCGGCTCGCGTGGAGGAATACACCCGTCATCTTTGGCAGGGCGGCGCCTGGTTCGAAGAGCTGGGCTTTTATTACATCGGGCCGATCGACGGGCACGACTTCAATCACCTGCTGCCGGTCCTCAAGAATGTGAGGGATGCCAAAAACGGTCCTATCCTGGTCCACGTCGTGACCAAGAAAGGCAAGGGTTACGCACCGGCCGAGGCTTCCGACGACAAGTACCACGGCGTTGCCAAGTTCAACGTCGTCACCGGAGCACAGGTGAAGCCGAAGGCCAATGCGCCAAGCTATACGCGTGTGTTCGCCGACAGTCTCGTGGCCGAGGCCGAGAAGGACAAGCGGATCGTCGCCATCACTGCGGCGATGCCGGACGGCACTGGGCTCGACGTGTTCGGCAAGCGCTTCCCCGATCGTACATTCGACGTCGGCATCGCAGAACAGCATGCGGTGACCTTCGCGGCGGGCCTTGCCACCGAGGGTATGAAACCGTTCGCGGCGATCTACTCGACATTTCTCCAGCGCGGCTACGATCAGGTCGTCCACGACGTGGCCATTCAGAGGCTGCCCGTGCGCTTCGCGATCGACCGTGCCGGGTTCGTCGGCGCCGACGGCCCGACCCATGCCGGCTCTTTCGATCTTGCCTATCTCGGATGCCTTCCGGACTTCGTGATCATGGCGGCTGCCGACGAGGCTGAACTCGTGCACATGGTGGCGACGGCGGCAGCAATCGACGATCGGCCGAGCGCGTTCCGCTATCCGCGTGGCGAGGGCACTGGCGTCGACCTGCCGAAAGTGGGTATTCCGCTCGAGATCGGTCGCGGACGCATCGTGCGCGAGGGTACCAAGATTGCGCTTCTGTCCTTCGGAACGCGGCTGCAGGAGTGTCTCAAGGCCGCCGACCAACTGGCCGCACTCGGACTGTCGACCACGGTCGCGGACGCCAGATTCATGAAGCCGCTCGATGCCGACCTTATTGCGCGTCTGGCGCGCGAGCACGAAGTCATGATCATGGTCGAGGAAGGTTCGGTCGGCGGCTTCGGCAGTCATGTCTTGCATCATCTCGCGACCACCGGTCTGCTCGATCGCGGGCTGAGGGTGCGATCGCTGGTTCTGCCGGACCAGTTCATCGATCAGGATACGCCAGCCTTGATGTACGAGCGCGCCGGATTGAGCGCGCCGGGCATCGTCGAGACGGCATTCGGTGCCCTCGGCCGCGATTGGGTGGACCGGCAGGAAGGTGGCCGAGCCTAAGGTGATGTCCCGGAAGGTTGCCGCTGGGGTGTGCGAACCTTGAGGCGCTCGATCGGATTGCTGCCTCTGGATCAGGATACCCCTCTCGTGAGGGCGAGGTCCTAACTATCCGCACACCGGCTGATGTCGAATACCTGAGAATGATCTCTGCGAAGGGTTATTGCTGAGCAAGCGACGCAGCGAGGTTACCTGGGACTAATCTATTTGGAGATGCCTTCCAGGCTCGACGGGAGGCGGCCCGAGTTCGCTATCTGCCCGGTTCATCGAGGACAGTCGCACCAATTGTTCCTTCAAGCCCTCCACCGCTCCGATCCTTGAGCGCGACGCCGGTCACTTGCATCGCGAGCGCTGCCTTGACGAGCCACGCAAGGTTTGCGGCCGCGACCTCCGGCGCGAGTCCGCCCGGGCGGATGTTCGAGATGCAGTTGCGCTCGGCGTCGGTGCGGCCGCGGCGCGGCAGATAAGTGAGATAGACGCTCAAGCTGTCGGCGGCGGTGAGCCCGGGGCGCTCGCCAATCAGCACGGCGACGAGCCGCGCGCCGAGGAGCTCCCCGACCTCGTCGCCCAACGCCACGCGCGCGCTTTCGGCGATGACAGTCGGCCCCAGCTTCAAACCGAGCGCATTCACATGCAGCAGCACAGCCTCGACCAGCGCCGGGGCATGAGACGCCACCGCAGTGGCCGAGAGCCCGTCGCCGATCATCAGCACAAGATCGCATGTCTCGTTTTGCACGGCGGCCTTGATCCTTTCGCGCGAGCGATCGTCGAGCTGCCGGCCAAGGTCGGGCCGACGCAGGTAGGTGGCGCGGTCCCGCGCCTCGCTCTCAGCCACGACCGTGTCGAGCCCGAGAGCCCGCATTTGTACAGCAAGGGCTGAGCGATCGAGACGGGCATGAACAGCATCCCGCGCCTGGGCGTGCGCCAGCGCGAACGACAGCACCTCCCGCGTCGGCAGCGATGCGCCGGTGCGCCCGAGCGCGATCCGGGCCGGTGTCCGCGCGCGGAGATGTTTCCAGGGATCGCGCGGAACGTCGCTCATGGCGCGTGCTCGTTTTCATTGGCTGCGGCTTGCACTTCCGCAATGAGCCGGTGGCTGGGCGACGGCAGCAGCAGCTGTCCCGCCGCATCGGTGATCGCCATTCGCTCGAGCCAGCCCTCGAACTCGGGCGCGCGCTTCAGGCCGAACGCTTCGCGCACGTAGAGCGCATCATGGAACGACGTCGACTGGTAGCCGAGCATCACGTCGTCTGCGCCCGGCACGCCCATGATGTAGGTGACGCCCGCTGCGGCCAGCGCAGTCAGCACCACGTCCATGTCGTCCTGGTCGGCCTCGGCGTGGTTGGTGTAGCAAACATCGACGCCCATCGGCAGGCCCATCAGCTTGCCGCAGAAGTGGTCCTCGAGCGCCGCGCGCAGGATCTCTTTGCCGTCGTAGAGATATTCAGGGCCAATGAAGCCGACGACCGTGTTGACGAGCAAGGGATCGAATGCACGCGCCACGGCATAGGCACGGGCCTCGCAGGTCTGCTGATCGACGCCGTGATGGGCTCCAGCGGAGAGCGCCGAGCCCTGCCCGGTTTCGAAGTACATCACATTCTCTCCGACCGTGCCGCGCCTCAGGCTGCGCGCCGCTTCGTTGGCTTCCCGCAACAGATCGAGCGTGATGCCGAACGAGCGGTTGGTTGCCTCGGTGCCGCCGATCGACTGGAATACGAGGTCGGTCGGCACGCCTCGCGCCATGAGATCGAGCGCGGTGGTGACGTGGCAGAGCACGCAGCTTTGCGTCGGGATCTCGTAGCGGCGGATCAGATCGTCGAGCATCCTGAGCATGGCCTCGACGCGGGCCGGTTGATCGCTGGCCGGGTTGATGCCGATGCAGGCATCCCCGCAGCCGTACATCAGGCCGTCGGCGATCGCGGCCGTGATGCCGGAGAGATCGTCCGTCGGGTGATTGGGCTGCAGCCGCACGGCCATGGTTCCGGGCAAGCCCAGCGTGTTGCGGAAGCGGGTGACGACGCGGCACTTTCTTGCCGCCAGGATCAGGTCCTGATTGCGCATCAGCTTGGAGACGGCCGCCGCGATTTCAGGCGTGATGGCGGGAGCGAGCGTGGCGAGCGTCTCGGAACTCGTCGCGTGCGACAGCAGATAGTCGCGAAACTCGCCCACTGTCATGGACGCGATCGCAGCGAACGCACGCGTGTCGTGTCGGTCGAGGATCAACCGCGTGACGTCGTCGTCCTCGTAGAGGATCAGCGGCTCGGCAAGAATGGCCTTGAGCGACACGTCGGCGAGGGTGAGCTTGGCAGCCACGTTCTCCTCGGCGGACGCGGCCGCGATTCCGGCCAGCCGGTCGCCCGCTCGCGGCGGCGATGCCTTGGCCAGAAGCACCTTCAGGGACGGGAAGACGTACCGCGTGCCGCAAACTGTGTGGGAATACGCCATCCGGCACCCGCCCCCGAGCCAATTGTCACGTCGGACAATGTGCCCGACGGCCCTATTCGAAATGGTAACCCGCTTGTTCGCCAGCCGCCATTGTGTTGAATGTCTCGATATCGGCCCTGGGCGCCGTTGTGCGTCGGGCCGAGGGTGGCGAGCCGCTGTCGGCGCGCTGGAACCCAAGCGGCTGCCGGTATAGCGTCGGCGTTCGACGGCTGTGGCGTCGACGGACGGTTTCGAGGGGGCAGCATGATTGGCGGTTGCTCCAAGAGACGCGTGCCTCTGACCCGGAGCCAGACGACGGCAAGGTCGAGGTTGCGCGCATGCGCCACGTCCGATGCTGGTACAAGCGGCGGCTTGCCGACCTACCAGAAACAAGTATCACTCCTTGGCTTGGGCATTTTCGGCCGTGCCATGCAGTTCGGCGTTCCCGTGATCGTGCGGCGCGGATCGCTGATCGAGCGCGTCGCGACGGCCACACCGCTGTCGGTGATCAAGGTCGATTTCGCTGATAAGAACGGGCTCGCCGATGCCTTGCGCGCGCCATGGCCTCGCAAACTCGACGAATCGCAAATGGTGGCGCATGCCGGGAAAATTGGCTCCTGGCGACAGGAGTTTATTCGTGGACTCGAGAAAGTTCTCGAGTTTTCCAGGCCGCTTGACGACATCTGACAACTATGGAATTCGTTCAGCCCTCGTGTTCCGGTTCAGTCATTTGCTTCCCGGCGCAGCGCCCGACGGAGCCAGTGTCGGAACCATAAGGAACAATATCAAGGGCATTGTTCTCTTGTAGCGTTTGCTTCTGATGTTTGGTTTTTTGGACCAGCCGCGAGGGGGGACCAAACGTCAGATGCGCTACGCTGGCTTTGTCGATGTGTCATCATTTCGGCTGATCGGTAACCGCGATGTGTCGCGTTCTTCGCCAATTGGAATTCTGGCTGGCGCCAGTTAACGAGACTGGAGTCGCAACATGCAGTCTCGCAAGGCGCTGATCACCGGGGTAACCGGGCAGGACGGGGCGCATTTGACACAGTTGTTGCTCGGCAAGGGCTACGACGTTCATGGCGTCAAACGCCGGTCGTCCTCTTTCAATACGCAACGGTTGGACGAAATCTACGTCGACCCGCATGAAAGCGAGACGCGTCTCCATCTCCACTACGGGGATTTGACCGATTCGACCAACTTGATTCGGCTGATTCAGGAAATCCAGCCTGACGAGATCTACAATCTGGCAGCGCAAAGCCATGTTCAGGTGAGCTTCGAGACGCCCGAGTACACTGCCAATGCCGACGCGCTCGGCACGTTGCGGTTGCTCGAAGCCATACGCATCCTGCGCATGGAAAAGTCCGTCCGCTTTTATCAGGCATCAACGTCCGAGATGTTCGGCAAGGTGCAGGAGGTTCCACAACGGGAGACGACGCCATTCTATCCGCGCTCTCCTTACGGTGCCGCAAAGGTTTACGCCTACTGGATCACGGTGAACTACCGTGAAGCTTATGGGATGCATGCGTCAAACGGCATTCTGTTCAATCACGAAGGTCCGTTGCGCGGCGAGACGTTCGTCACTCGTAAGATCACGCGAGCGGTATCGGCGATCGAACATGGGATGCAAAAGTGCATCTTCCTCGGCAATCTCGATGCCAAGCGCGACTGGGGACACGCCCGAGATTACGTCGAGGGTATGTGGCGGATGCTGCAGCAGGACATACCCGATGACTATGTCCTCGCGACCGGACAGATGCATTCCGTGCGGGAATTCGTCGAACTCGCGTTCGCGCACGTTGGCCGTAAGATCGCATGGCGCGGCCACGGGGTGGACGAGGTCGGTGCCGATGCAAAGACCGGCGAAGCTTTGGTTCGGATCGATCCGCGTTACTTCCGGCCGACCGAAGTGGACGAGTTGCTCGGCGACCCCTCGAAGGCACGCGTGCGCCTCGGCTGGCAGCACACGATCACCTTCGACCAATTGGTAGCCGAAATGATGCAGTCGGATCTCAAATCCGTCGCCGAAGAACGTTCACGCCGCGATCGTTCGGCCTATTGATCGGAGTTGCACGCTGACAGCTTCATCCTCGACCGCGATGGCGGGCAAAGTCTTCGATCTGGCCGGCAAACGTGTCTGGGTCGCTGGTCACCGCGGCATGGTGGGTGCGGCCGTCGTGCGGCGGCTGGAGCGCGAGGGCTGCGCGGAGATCATCACGGCGACACGCGCCAAGGTCGACCTGACGCGGCAGTCCGCAGTCGAAGGTTTCATGCGCGAAGCGCGACCGGACGCGATCTTCCTGGCGGCGGCGAAAGTCGGCGGCATCCTCGCCAACGACACCTATCCGGCAGACTTTCTCTACGAAAACCTCGTCATCGAGACCAACGTCATTGCCGAAGCCGCACGACTGGGGGTCGGTAAACTCTTGTTTTTGGGCTCGTCGTGCATTTATCCGAGGCTCGCGCCCCAGCCGATCACGGAGGACGCGCTACTGACCGGACCGCTCGAGTCGACCAACGAGTGGTATGCACTCGCAAAGATCGCCGGCATCAAGCTCTGCCAGGCCTACCGCCGCCAACACGGGCTTGACTTCATCTCGGCGATGCCGACCAACCTCTATGGTCCAGGCGACAATTTCGATCTCAACGCGTCGCATGTATTGCCTGCGTTGATCCGCAAGGCAGACACCGCGCGGAAGCAGCAAGCACGCGAGCTCGTCATCTGGGGCAGCGGCATGCCTCGGCGCGAATTCCTGCACGTCGACGATTGCGCGGATGCGCTGGTCATGCTGATGAAGAATTATAGTGGCGAACAGCATGTCAACGTCGGTTCCGGCGAGGATCTGACCATTCTCGAACTGGCGCGGCAGGTTGCATCCGTGGTCGGGTTCGAGGGTGAAATCGTCACTGATCCGTCGAAGCCCGACGGCACGCCGCGCAAACTCATGAGTGCCGACAAGCTCCGCGCTATGGGTTGGTCGCCGCGTATTCCTCTTGAGCAGGGCATCCGTCAGACCTACGGGTGGTATCTGGCGAACGTGGGCTAGCTTCTGGATCGGCACGGCGTGAGGCTCAGAACCGGATGAGCCATGTCGACCGGCACGCAGAACATAGGCAGCGCAATGCAGATGGCAGCCGCTGATCCATCCCACGGCACCCAGCGGGTGGCGGCGGGCAGCATCGATATCGCGCCGCAGCCGCCCATCGCAGTCGGCGTCGTAGGGCGACGCGCCACGCACCTTGGCGGTGCGTTGGAGGCCAACGTCATTCTGGTCGATGGCCGGGATGGCCAACCGGTCGTACGACTGGTGCAGATCGACACGCTGTTTGTGGACGCCCATTCGACCCGGGCCCTGGCAAGATTCGCAGATATGGAAGGCGATGGTAGGTATGACAGATGACCAAGCGGGTCGTTCAGATCTGCTCACGCTGCATCATGGACATCTCGCAACGATTGGGTACGTTTCGAAGTTGCCATTTTCGTGTCGCGTTGGAGTCTTTGAACGGATGGATCACGTCGACAACTATGGAATTGCGGATATCGGGGCGGCTTTTTCGAACCCGTGACCACGTCGAGGCCTTGGTAACTCTACGGTGCTTGGTAAGCGCAAAGACGACGTGTTTTGAGCGGTTTCGCAGCGGGTATGGATCGCGATTTCTCCGGGAGAAGTCGAAAAATGATCATAGCAACAGCTGGTTTGACAGGCCCTTCTGTCTGACAGTTCAGCTCCTGGAGTGGACGTCACGTTCGTCTACATATTCGCGGCCGTCGAGCCCGGCACCGACAGCGGGCTTTGCACGCGTCGGGCCAGACGTGACGCCCCTCACTGAACCAAGAGGATGCAATTGCTGTAGGCCTTGACGTGCACGTCGCGCGTCACAAGCCGGAGCGGCTCGTGAAGGGCTTGCGCCACGATCAAGCGATCGAAGGGGTCACGATGCAATGGCGGCAGAGCTGCCACGGCGGCCGCATGATCAGCTGTGACCGGGAGCAAGTCGTAGCCGGACGTTCTGAAGTAGGCTAGGGCCTCCGGACCGGAGATCGGCATGTCCGACGGCAGGCCACGTGCCAAGGCGTGTTTAAGGGTAATTTCCCAAACACTCGCCGCGCTCACAAACACTGCGTTGCCCCGATCTTCGATCAGGTGCTGTGCCTCCGGCGGCAATCTTGGATCGGCGGCGATGGCCCAAAGCGCGATGTGCGTATCGAGAAGCAATCTCACGGCTTCGTTCCAAGGAACAGTTGCTCGATCTGATCATTGATCGCATCGATACTTTCGGGAACGCGAAACACGCCGCGGGCCACACCGATCCTTTGGCCGGATTCCGATAGCGCGTAAGGCACCAAGCGAGCGACGGGTCGACCGTTGCGTGCGATGATGATCTCGTGCTCAGCCCCGGTCTCCACCGCTTCGACGAGCCGGGACAGATTGGATTTGGCGTCGAACATGTTGACGATCGGCATCTGGGGATCCGCAATGTTTACCTGTGGCGTATTAGCTAAGTCTAGCTTGGCCTCCTTCGCTCGTCAATGATGGCGATCAGACTGAACGTGCGAATGTGGCTTTGACTGCTTCGAAGCCACTTTCGAATGCGCGCGGACAGCGGCCTAATGCAGGCGTCCGCTCGAGCGCGCAAGCGGCGCCGGTCTCTTCGCCGTGGCGGAACATGCGCGAACGGCTTGGACCGGCGTCCAGTGTGGGTTCGTTTGATAGGAGCGGCACTCGCGCCAAACGACCGTCGTCACGGCGGCGTCCCGGGACGCCGCCCACCCGAGCGGTGGAACGGACGCTGAATCTGTTGCGAGGAACAGGAGAGAGCGGGACCGGCTTGGCGATCAACCAACGTGGCCGGCGACCGCGTCGATGAGGGCCGAAACCGCAGGCCAAAAGGCTGTTCAGGGGATGCGGGCCATACAGGCAACCCCGACAGGTACCGTGGGATGAGCACGTGCGATTGACCGTGCCTCGCCATGTCGGCCGCCTAATATTGGCGGCGCTTCAGCGGAAATAATCCTTGTACCATCGAACAAATTGCTCGACGCCGAACTCGACCGTGGTTTGAGGCTTGTAGCCCACAGCTGCGACCAATTCGCTGACGTCGGCAAAGGTATCCGGGACATCGCCGGGCTGAAGGGGAAGAAGCTCGCGGATGGCCGTCTTGCCGAGGGCCTTCTCGATCGCGGAGATGTAAGTCCCGAGCTGCACTGGCGCATTGTTGCCGATGTTATAGACCCGGAACGGGGCGTTGGAGGTTGCGGGGTCGGGTGTGTCCGAGCGCCAGCCTGGATCAGGCTCGGCGATCTTGTCGCTGGTGCGGATGACACCCTCGACGATATCGTCGATGTAGGTGAAGTCGCGCGTGTGATTGCCGTTATTGAACACCTTGATCGGCTTGCCCTCAAGAATGCTCTTGGTGAACAGGAACAGCGCCATGTCCGGTCGGCCCCACGGTCCGTAGACGGTAAAGAAGCGCAAGCCAGTGGTGGGAAGCCGGAACAGGTGGCTGTAGGTATGGGCGAACAGCTCGTTCGATCGCTTGCTCGCGGCGTAGAGGTTCAAGGGATGAAACGAGCCGTCGTGCTCGGAGAACGGGAGCTTGGTGTTGGCGCCGTAGACGCTCGAGCTGCTCGCATAAGTAAGGTGCGGGGTGCCCTGGTGGCGGCAGGCCTCGAGGATGTTGGTGAAGGCGACGATGTTGCTCTCGACGTAGGCATGCGGATTCTCGAGCGAGTAGCGAACGCCGGCTTGAGCTGCAAGATGGATCACGCGGTCGAAGCGGTGTTGGGCGAAGCACTGATCGACTGCGCAGCGATCGGCGAGATTGGCCCTGATGAAGTGATATCCAGTGCCGTTGCCGCCGGCGGTCTTTTCGAGTTCGCGAAGGCGCGTCTCTTTGATGGCGGGATCGTAGTAGTCGTTGACGACGTCGAAGCCCACAACATCGTCGCCGCGCTCCAACAGTCGTTTGGCGGTGTGGAAGCCGATAAATCCGGCGTTGCCAGTGACCAGTACCTTCATCCTCAAAGCCTTCCGTCGCTGTCTGACTTCGGGAATACCGCCTTCACATCAAAGAGCACGGCGCCATCCTTGCCGAGCGCTCGGAGGCGCTGGGCGCCGAGATCGAGGTACTCGCGGTGGGCGACCGCAACGACGATGGCCTCATAGTTCGAAGTATCTGGCAGCGACTGCGCCGGCGAAAAACCGTACTCGGATTTGGTTTCGTCCGGATCAGCCAAGGGGTCGTGGACGTCGACGATCGCGTTGTAGTCCCGCAACGCGTTGATCACGTCGACGACCTTGGAATTACGGATGTCGGGGCAGTTTTCCTTGAAGGTGAGGCCGAGCACGAGGATGCGGCTGCCGACGACTGGGAAGCCGCGTTTCATCATGGCGCGGGCCACGCGGTCAGCCACGTATTGACCCATGCCGTCGTTGATCCGGCGGCCGGCG
>PEQZ01000022.1 GCA_002928395.1 Hyphomicrobium sp. | reverse complement strand
CGCCCGATGACAGCATCCCCGAAGACACGGGCGATTGAAAATGCCGGCGGAGGTACACCTCCGCCGGCTCTCGGCTTTGCGCGTATTTTGTAGGCTTTATGAGTTCGTGGTGTTCCGTCTCGCCGCCGCTCACTCCACCATGGACAGGAATTCCTGCCGCGTGATGGCGCTGTCACGGAACGTGCCCAGCATGCGGCTCGTCACCATATCGGTGCCGTGCTTGTGCACGCCGCGCGTCGTCATGCAGTGGTGCTCGGCCTTGATCACCACGCCCACCCCATGCGGCTGCAGCACCTGCTGAATGGTGTTGGCGATCTGCGCCGTCATTTTTTCCTGGATCTGCAGCCGCTTGGCGTACACTTCCACGACGCGTGCGAGCTTCGAAATGCCGACCACGCGACCGTTGGGGATGTAACCCACCCACGCCTGGCCGATGATCGGCGCCATGTGATGCTCGCAATAGCTCTCGAAGCGGATCGCGCGCAGCACGATCATCTCGTCGTAGCCCTCGATCTCCTCGAACGTCTTTTTGAGGATCGCCTCGGGATCGTCGTTGTAGCCGTGGAACCACTCCTCGAACGCGCGCGCCACCCGTGACGGCGTTTCGTGCAATCCGTCGCGATCGGGATCATCGCCGGCCCAACGGATGATGGTGCGGAAAGCCGCTTCGGCTTCCTCGCGGCTCGGTCGCGTCACGTCGGTGCCTTTCTCCTTGAGATGCCCGGACTTCAAGCGTTCCACGCGCGAGCCCACGGCTGTCTCCCTGGTCAGTTTGATCCCGTCATTACGCGGTCGGCTGCCGCCTGGATTGCCATTCTTGGCCATGGAGGTGTCATGTCCTCTGGAGGAGACGGAACGATGGCGTGACCGGCCGTCGACCGGCACGACCACATGGGCGCGCATCATCATATAGGCATCGCGGCGGATTTCAGTGACCCGCTGACGAAATAGTTATGATGGGATCCGACGCGGAGCTTCGGACGACAGCGGCCCGCGAGCCGGCGGATGCATCGCGCGGCGTCCGCCGCTGCCTTGACTTGGAGAAAGGTGGAACGATGGTGCTGCCGGAGGGGATTGAACTCTCGACCTCTCCATTACCAATGGAGTGCTCTACCACTGAGCTACGGCAGCTATTTTTGGGTACACAGCGCGGCAAATTAGCGCGCGTGCGCGATGGCACTCGCGCAAACCGCGACGAATTCGCCGGACACTGCCACAATGATCGCAGTCGGGCAAGTCGTCGATCGCGCGTGCCACGACGGACTGGAAACGGCCATGTGCACGGCCCATACATGCCGATGCGCATACCTTGGGATCTCGCAAGTCCGGATCTCGTATCCAAAGCCAATAGGATAACGCCATGACGGCTGGCGATGTGAAAGCTGGAAGCGGACCGTCGCGTGAACCACCTGAGAAATCGCGCGAAGCGGATCGTAAAGGGCGCCGCCAGGCCCGGCTCGCGGAGGAGTTGCGCGCCAACTTGAAGCGCCGCAAGGATCAGGTTCGCCTCAGGGACCCGGCGTCACGCCCTGACACGGGCGCGACTGTCGACGAACCGGATGATCAATCTGCCCAGACTTCCAAGCTACAAGATTGAATCGTCGTGATATTGGCTCGTGAGTGGTGATTCGGGCACAACGCGTTTGCTTGAACCTATTGCTGGACCGGCATCGAAGCGCTTATTCATCCGTTGCGCATTGACTTCGGTCCTTGGCGACGACGTGACGTCCGGGCCAAGCGTCATGGCCGCGAGCCACACCACGTCTGCAACTACAAAAACCGGGAATCTCGATGGATCGGATCAAGATCATAGGCGGCGAGCGGCTTCAAGGCACGATCCCGATTTCAGGCGCAAAGAACGCGGCGCTGCCGCTGATGATCGCCAGCATGCTGACGGCGGACCGGCTGACGCTCAAGAATGTTCCAAACCTCGCCGACGTCAATCTGTTGGCGCGCATTCTGCGCAATCACGGCGTCGATCTCGCGGTCGACGGCAAGCGGTCGGGGGGTGTTGCGCATCTGGGCGAGACATTCCACCTTACCGCTCGCGACATCGTCGACACGACCGCGCCTTACGAGATGGTCTCGCGAATGCGCGCGAGCTTCTGGGTGCTCGGACCACTGATCGCGCGCATGCGTATCGCCAAGGTCTCGCTGCCGGGCGGTTGCGCCATCGGCACGCGGCCGGTCGATCTGCATTTGCAGGGCCTGAAGGCGCTGGGCGCGGAAATCGATATCGATGGCGGCTACGTGCTGGCGAAGGCGCCGAATGGACTGCGCGGCGCGCGTGTGACGTTCCCCAAGGTCTCGGTCGGCGCGACGCATAATGTATTGCTCGCCGCCGCCCTGGCCAAGGGCGAGACGGTGATCGAGAACGCCGCGCGCGAGCCGGAAGTCGGTGACGTGGCCGAATGCCTCGTGAAGATGGGCGTGAAGATCGAGGGCATCGGAACCTCCACGCTCAGGATCCAGGGCCGCGACCGGATCGACGGCGCGATCCACACCGTGTTGCCCGATCGCATCGAGACCGGCACCTTTATCATGGCGGTGGCGGCAACCGGTGGCGATGTCACGCTGCTAGGCGCCCGCGCCTCCGATCTCACGACGGCGCTGCAGGCCATCCGCCACACCGGCGTCGAGATTACGGAAGTGCCAGACGGCCTTCGAATTGTGCGCAATGGCACGGGCCTGGAGCCGACCACTGTCGAGACGCAGCCGTTCCCCGGCTTCCCGACCGACCTGCAAGCTCAGTTCATGGCGCTGATGGCGCGCGCCACCGGCACCAGCGTCATCCGCGAGACCATCTTCGAGAACCGCTTCATGCATGTCCAGGAATTGGCGCGGCTCGGCGCAGACATTCAGCTCCACGGCGACACGGCGACCATCAAGGGCGTCAAGGTCCTGAAGGGCGCACCGGTCATGGCGACGGATTTGCGCGCGTCCGTTTCGCTGGTGATCGCCGGGCTGGCGGCCGAAGGCGAGACGACGATCAACCGGGTCTATCATTTGGATCGCGGTTTCGAGCGGCTGGAAGAGAAGCTTTCGCGCTGCGGCGCGCGCATCGAACGCATCAGCGCGGGCTAAGCGGGCGGCCGGATCTGCCGTTGTCCGCGGCTTTCGCATCCATCGAGACGCCAGCACGCGCTGCGAACCGGGCCCGTGCGGCCAAAGCGTAAAGGCCCTCGAGCAAGCTGGCGACCGAACCGAACCCGTCGTCAGCCGAGACCTCGGGCAATCGCACGGGTTTGACGCCGCGCCGCGCACTCGCCCTGAGTGCGCCGAACAGCCCGTTTTCCGGCGAACCGGTCGCCGCGGCCGTGCGGGCGGCAGCAGAGTGAGCCCCGTGAAAACCCTCGGCCGTCGCCCCCGTGGCCTCGACTTCGACAGCCGGCGTGCGGGCGATCGCGGGCAAGAACCGGCCCAGCGGGAACTGTTCGACCACGCCCTCCACCCACGGCATAGGCGCTGGCCTCGCCCCCTCGGGCGCGAACCGTTGGGCCGCAGGCGGCAGCAGATTCTGTTGTGTATTCGTGCCAAAGGCCTCGCGTGTGCTCGGACTTTCGGAGGCCGCGACACCTATCGGGTGGACAGGTTGCACGGGTCCCATGGGCGCCGAGGTTGCTTCAACGGACGCAGACTTCGGCACGGTTGCGATAGGACTGTCGTCGGTTGCCAGCGGCTCGAACGGCCGCGCGGTTTCGCTTGTTGGCGCAACGGCCGCCACAGTCCTGGCCGGCTCTGTCGCCGGTGTGATTATGGCCGCCGGAACCGGCACACTGATCGGCGCCGTGACCAGCGCCGTTCGATCCGCGGTGGGCGCTGCGGCAAACAATTCGGCATTTGTCGCTACCTTCCGCAACGCGTCGTGCGCCGCCCCGATCGACGCGTGTCGTCCGATCGGACCATGCACCGGCCAATAGCGGCGGTTGCGCCGATAGGTCGATTCCTCGTTCCGCGGCGCTTCCAGTACGCGCACGTCGAGATCGGCGAGCCCTTTTCGGCTGAACCCCATCGCCTCAGCCGTGGCTCTCGAAACGTCAATCAGCCGCTTGGTGTGATAGGGGCCTGCGTTATTGACCCGCACCACCGACGCCGCCCCGGTGACCGGATAGAACAGCAACAGCAGCGTGCCATCGGGGTAGATCGGGCTTGCGGCATTGTCGGGCGCGTTGGGACGGAACACCTCGCCTGAACTTGTCAGGCGGCACGGATTGAACCGGTCGCGCGCGCAATGGTCATAGAACGACGCTCTTAAGGTTTCGGTCCAGCCTTCCCTGCGGCGGGTCTCGGCCAGCGTAAGCACGCGGTGGCAACGTCCCAGAAAGCAATAGGTCTGTCCGGGTGTCTTGGCCTCGGCACTATTGACCAGGAATGCGGTCAGAAGCAGCGTTACGCCGAGCGCGGGCAACAAGACAGCGACGAAGATGGCCGACACGCTGGCATCGTGCGGCAGCCACAGTCCGGGCAGCTCTTGACGGCGAGTTTCTGATCCGATGGGCATGGGCCAAGTCCGGGACGTCGGTCTCATGTCATAGCAGCGGCAGGGCCCATCTTGTCACGACCGCCGACATCGGGGCTGGTTGCGTGGTTAATTTTATCTGCAATGCGGTGCGCTGGGTAGGTCACCCCCCGACTGGCCGCCGTGGGAAGCCGGGCGCGCTCGGTTGCGCGATGGAGGCATGGCCGCTATCAACGGTGCACAAGTGCACTTTCACCCGCCGGGGGGCCGGCCCGCCGCGCGAGGGAACAACAGCCGAATGCCCGATTTGAAACTTCTTGCGCTCGATGCGGAAGATCTGGGCGTGCTTGCGATCCAACTCCAGGACGCCATCGTCCAAATGGGCGAGATGGCCTATGTGGAGCGGGAAAAGCGTTTTGCGCTGCTGTGCAACAGGTTTGACGCAGCCGAAGCGCCGCAGGAGAAGCGTCGCCGCGCCGGGTTCACGCGCCGTCGGGCCGGCCTCAGGTTCGAGCGGGTTCTCGGTGTCAAGGTGTCCGGTATTGACCGCACCAATTCCAAGCGCTTCCTCGTGCTGTTGTCCGTCATGTATGAAAGTCTGGACGGTCAGGAGCCAGAAGGCCACATCACGCTGGTGTTTGCCGGAGGCGGTGCGGTTCGGCTGCACGTGGAGTGTATCGAGGCGGAACTGAAAGATCTTGGCGCGGCCTGGCGGACATCGCGCAAACCAGCCCATGATCAGGGCGAGTGACGACACCAACACCGGCCGTGACGGCCGGGAGGATATGATGCCGAAGCGGCTTTCGACCCGGGACGCGAATTTCGAGGCGGCGTTTGTCGCGCTGCTATCGGAGAAACGAGAGGTTTCCGACGATGTGGATGCCGCGGCGGCCGGCATCATCGCCGACGTCCGCGCACGCGGCGACAGGGCGCTCGTGGATCTCTCCAACACGTTTGACCACATCGATCTCGAGGCGACCGGCATCCGCGTCACGGCTGCCGAGGTTGACGCAGCCATCGGCCAATGCAGCCAGGAAACGCTCTCGGCTCTGTCGTTCGCGCGCGATCGGATCGCCGACCATCACCAGCGTCAGTTGCCCGCTGACGGCCGCTACACCGACGCCATCGGCGCCGAACTCGGCCATCGCTGGACAGCGGTCGAATCGGCCGGACTCTACGTGCCGGGCGGGCTCGCATCTTATCCGAGTTCCGTGCTCATGAACGCCGTCCCCGCCAAGGTCGCAGGCGTGCCGCGCGTCGTCATGGTCGTGCCGTCGCCACGGGGCCTGTTGAACCCCCTCGTGCTGGCGGCGGCCCGCCTCGTCGGCGTCGAGGAAATCTATCGCATCGGTGGTGCGCAGGCCATTGCCGCCCTTGCGTACGGTACCGAGACAGTGCGGCCGGTGGTCAAGATCGTCGGGCCGGGCAATGCGTTCGTGGCCGCGGCCAAGCGACGCGTTTTCGGTACGGTCGGCATCGATTCCATCGCCGGCCCGTCCGAGGTTCTGGTGATCGCCGACCGCGATAACGACCCCGAGTGCATCGCCGCCGACCTATTGGCCCAAGCCGAGCACGACACCGCGGCACAGTCCATTCTCATGACCGACGACGCCGGCCTCGCCGACGCGGTCGAAGCTGCGGTGCTGCGCCAGCTCGCGACGCTGCCGCGCAGCGCCATAGCCAGAGAAAGCTGGCATGTGTTCGGCGCGACCATCGTGCTCGGCTCCTTGGCCGAGGCCCCCGCACTCGCCGACCGCATCGCCGCCGAGCATTTGGAAATCGCGACCCACGACGCCGAGGCGCTCGCTGCCCGCATCCGCAACGCGGGTGCCATCTTCATCGGCCACCACACGCCCGAGGTGATCGGTGACTACGTCGGCGGCACCAATCATGTGCTGCCGACTGCGCGCAGCGCGAGGTTCTCGTCGGGGCTCGGCGTGCTCGACTTCATGAAGCGGACCGCGATCCTGAAGCTCGATGCACGCGCGCTCGCTGAGCTCGGCGGCCCGGCCATGACGCTGGCCCGTGCCGAGGGCCTCGAAGGTCATCGCCGATCGGTCGAGATCAGGCTTCAAGCCTTGCGAGGAGCATGATCGATGTCGGCAACTTCGTCGGCGCCTGACGGATCAAGCCCTGCCGAAGGCACGAGCGGGCAACGGCGGCTGATCGCAATCACGCTCGACGAGAATTCTGTCGGCACCACGAATCCCAACGTCGAACACGAACGCGAGGTGGCGATCTTCGACATCCTCGACGGCAACTCGTTCGCCTTGGATGGCCGCGACGACGGCCCTTACAAGCTCCATCTTGCAATTTTAGAAGACCGGCTTTCGCTCGCTGTCGGCAACGATCAGTCCGACATCATCGTCACGCATCTACTCTCGCTGACGCCGTTGAAGCGGATCATGAAGGACTATTTCATGGTCTGTGACAGCTACTATGAGGCGATCAAATCGGCGCCGCCGTCGCGGATACAGGCCATTGACATGGGCAGGCGTGGACTGCACGACGAAGGCAGCCGGATCCTCGTCGACCGGCTCACCGGCAAGATCGCCGTCGATTTCGATACCGCTCGGCGGCTGTTCACGCTCATCTGTGCATTGCATTGGAAGGGATGAGCCGTGGCAGGAGCGGACGACCTGCCGGGGGCTGTACTGTTCGCCTGCACCATGAATTCCGTGCGCTCGCCGATGGCGGCCGGCATCCTCGCCTACCTCGCCGGCCGCGGCGTCTATGTCGAAAGCGCGGGCGTCCGCGCCGGTGAGCAGGACCCGTTCGTGGTCGCCGTGATGAACGAGATCGGCATCGACGTCTCCAGACACAAGCCGCGAACGTTGAAGGCGTTGAACGACACCTCGTTCGATCTCATCGTTTCGCTGTCGCCGGAAGCGCATCACTCGGCGCTCGAATTGACCCGAACCATGGCGGTGGACGTCGAATACTGGCCGACGATCGACGCGACCGTGATGCTCGGCCAGGGCAGCCGCGATCAGACGCTCGAATACTACCGCGGCGTTCGCAATCAACTGTTCAAGAAGATCAAGAAGCGCTTCGGCCTCGAAGGCGGCCCCACGGTGTAGGGGGCGTTCTCGTTAACGCTGTCGAGCCGCTGTCACCGCATCGCTTCAACGCGCAGATCCATGTTCGCCTCGCTCGAAACGAATCAAGAATATTCTGTTTAACGCAGTTCGCGGTTTATGACACAGCCAGATTAGTTGGTGCATGAACAAGCCACTGACCTGAGACCCTTCCTTCCTCCACTCAGAGGGAGAGCCCTGGGTTGAAGTTTTGCCCGCTGCCGGTCGTCGCGGCAAGAGCCCGATGGTGGTCGCGGAACTCTTCTGGCGTCTTGTTGGCGAGCGCCGAATGTGGCCTCACGCGACTGTAATCGTCGCGAGCGGCACGACGAGGCGGCGCCAGATGTGCGGCTCGATGTCGTCGAGCGTCACCTTGATCTGGACGGCGTTCGGCTCCTCCCAGACCATGCTCGGGCGTGCGTCGGTCTCCGTCGACAAGTGCCTTCCCCCTGCGTCATCCCTCGCCCGTCATCTTGCACCGAGCATTCTCGACGTCAAATACCCGTGGCTCTCCTACCCCCGACCGAAGCCGGATGGCCGAGACCGCCCCTCGTCGGCACCGGCTTCCACAACGGCTGGGGTGCCACGTGCTACATCCCGCCAGCCAACGGCAGGTCCGACCCGAGCTTCGAACCGTGGGCGTGCCAGAAGCCCGGCCTCAAATGCGTGCAGCCGCACAAGAGCGCGAGCGAGCCCGGCATGGGTGTGTGCATGACGGCCGGGCTGCTGCATCGTGTTACCGGGTTCGAGGACCGCGACGGGATATGGCCCCACTCGTGGGGGGCGCTGGCAACGCCATTGTCGGGCCTTGCTTTTCGGGTTCACCGTCTGCAATCTCCGCCCGCTATCACAAAACCCCTGGCGACTGGTCGCCACGGCCACTCCGGACGCACCGAAAAGGACCGCGATGTCGTTGCAGAAGACCGCACTTTTCAACGTTTTCACCCGCACCGACGGTCCGCGCCGCGAAACGCTGCGGCGGGAGAGGGCGAAGGTGCGCGCGCAGTCGAAGGCGCCGATCGACAAGCCCAAGCTGATCCTCGCCAGCGCCAGCCCGCGGCGGCTCACATTGCTGGCCCAGGTCGGGGTCGAACCGGACGCGCTGCGCCCCGCCTCCATCGACGAAACACCAAGGCGGGGCGAGATGCCGCGTGGTCTTGTCACCCGACTGGCACGAGCAAAAGCGGAAACCGCGCGCGACCAGATCGCCAACGACACCGACATTGCCGACGCCTTCGTATTGGCCGCAGACACCGTCGTGGCCGTCGGCCGGCGCATTATGGGTAAACCCGAGCAGATCGAGGAGGCCGTCGCGTCGCTGCAATTGCTTTCGGGCCGCGCCCATCGCGTGCTTACGGGGCTTTGCTTGATTACGCCCGACGACCGCGTGCGCATTAAAATCGTTGATACGCGCGTGCGCTTCAAGCACCTTTCGCGCAGCGAAATCGAGGCCTACGTGGCCTCGCGTGAGTGGCGCGGCAAGGCAGGCGGCTATGCCATCCAGGGTCTCGCTGGCTGCTTCGTCCAGAAGATCGCCGGCTCGTACACCAACGTTGTCGGGCTGCCGCTGACCGAAGTCGTTGCCATGCTCAACGGCGAGAGCTTCCCGATCCAGCTGAACTGGCTGAAGGCGGCCGAAGCCGATCCGGAGTAGACCCGATCGTGACCGACGAACCTGATCCTCACTCGCAAGCCACTTTGGGCGCGGAGCCTACCGGTGGCCGCTGCCCTATTTGCAAGGCGCCCAGTGCCCAGAAGTTCAGACCGTTCTGCTCGGGCACCTGCGCCGATCTCGACCTGCTGCGCTGGTTCCGTGGCGGCTATGTCATCATGCCATCGGGTCCAGATGCGGACGAGGACGGCGATGCCCTCGCGGCAGCGGCTCCGGAGAATGGCAAGCCCATCGACCCCGAGCACTGAATGCCGGCTTGCATGTCCAGGCGCCTTCCAAGGCCCATAGGATTCACACCGAAAGCGCCGTGACCATCGGGTGAACCGCTGGAATGCATCCATTCCGCTCCCGTGACGCGGCTTTCGGCGTCGGCATCATCCCGGGTTGCCGGGTGGCGTTTGGTGGACCGCGACGGAGTGTTCGTCGGCCGTGGCCCGCACCGGGCGCTGGCAAGATGCTTGACGGTGGCGAAGTTGATTGCTGCGTCGGCCTTGCCATCGGGGTACAGGGCGCGGCGATCGTTTGATCGGATTGACGCAAACCGCGCTCCTTTTTGGTTACGTGGCAAACCGGCCACGACCCGATTTCATGCTCTGGTGGCAGGCGGGTGGTGTATACAGCTGGAGGTGCTTCACAGAGTTGACATGCGCCGTTAGTATCCCGGTGTCGAAACGGGGTGACCCGATTCGAAGCTTGGTACTGAAACCGTCAGGACGCAGCTCCGTGAACATGCACGCTGCCATGCCGGATCACTGTCCGGCCCTGGTTCTCAACGCCGACTTCCGGCCCCTGAGCTATTATCCGTTATCGCTCTGGAGCTGGCAGGAGACGGTGAAAGCCGTGTTTCTCGATCGGGTGAACATCGTCTCCGAGTACGACCGCAAGGTGCGCAGCACCAGTATGGAGATGCGGCTGCCGAGTGTTGTTTCGCTCAAGACCTATGTGAAGCCGGCGATGTATCCCGCCTTCACGCGGTTCAATGTTTTCCTCCGCGACCGCTTCACCTGCCAGTATTGCGGCACGAAGTCGGAATTGACGTTTGATCATCTCATTCCGCGTTCACGCGGCGGACAGACGCGGTGGGACAACGTCGTTACCGCATGCTCGCCGTGCAACCTGCACAAGGGCGGCGCGATGCCGGAGGTGATCGGCATGCGGCCGATGCAGATGCCCTATCGACCGACGGTGTTCGAGCTGCATCGCAACGGCCGGCTGTTTCCGCCGAATTACCTGCACGACAGCTGGCTCGACTATCTCTACTGGGATACCGAACTCGAGCCGTGAGCTGCGAGTTCCGCTGAAGTCGTTGCACCTTACAAAAAAATGGCCCCGGCGCAAAACCGGGGCCTTGGAGTTTTTGGAATGGACGGCAGGTGAAGGGTTTCTCTGCTTATGCCGCACGGCGCAGCGGCTGCTGGCAGAGATACTCGGCGATGGTTTCGACGGCGCGGCTCCAGTCGTTGTCGGCGCGGTCGGCAGGCGACAGGCCGAACGCCTTCAATGCTTCGGCAGGCGTGCCGCCGTCCCGGAACACGCGCGCGCACGACTGGCGGGCGATGCCCAGCGATTGATGCCATTGCAGCGGATTGATGTGATCGGGGATCATTTCGAAAGCCTCCTCATGGAACGCGAATATCGGCTGGATCGTTCGGGATAGGGGGCAAGCGCACCCGATGCTCCGGCATCACGACGCGAAACCGTGAACTGTGATGCCTCGAGGGGACTGTTGTCGCACACCGCGCGCGCTTGCCTTCTTTTGGGAGAGGCGGGCTGCCTCTCCAATGTCGGGTTCATTCGTCAGCCTGCAGGTTTCAGCCCCTGATTTCCACCGGGAGGGGTGCCGGAAGCCTCGACGCGGCCAGAACTCGAAACCGAACTCAACACGGAACTCACAACGTCACTCAGAGAACGCCACGAACTGGGTGGGTAAGCCACGCGATACTCCTAAAATGATGAACGCACAGGGCTGGGGCAGGGTCGACGCACGGCGACACACGCGGGTACGCAACTGACAATCCGCCGATGCGCTAGGGGCAGCTCAACGCGACGGCAACGCAACAGGGCACAACCAGCGGCTTTTGGCGGGACGCAACGCAGACTAGTGTAAGCGACGCGATGCAATGCCACTGAACTCTACGCGACTGGACGCGACTGAACTCAACGCAACGGCGGCTACTTCAAGCCCCGACTGGGGGCGAACGCGAGAGGTGAGGGTGACGAGCCGCTCGAGGGTACGCTTCGACTTTTCCGCAAGAGCGGCTCGCCGGGATTTCGAGACCATGCTTTGCAAGAGGGCTTGCGGAAGCACGCCTTTCGGGCGCGAGCCCAACGCAGACGCAACGGTACGCAACGGACGCTTACAGGACGCAACAACGCAACGGACGCAACGCTTACTCGACCCAATACGCGGAACAGAACTCGGGGCCTGCGACTTCGAAACTCCACCGACGCCGGCCAGTACGCCAACACGACGCAAACTCACTGACACCACATGCCGCGGGGCTTCTTCGAGGTTTGGGACCGACGCGAACTTCGACATCCCCGACCTCCTGACGCACACTCACTCGCGACCACCGGTTCGCTTTGTGTTCCGCGAACGAGTGGTACTTAACCGCCACATCAAGGCGAGAAATGGGCGCGTGAATGGCTGCGCGGAGGTTTTTAACTAGACAGTTGATTTATGGGCCACAGACGGGGATGAAAACTCGAGCCGCAGCACTTTCTCGTCGATCAAGATATTGAAATATAAGAACTATTATTGATTTCGCTCTGGGGAAAGAAACGCTGCCTTCAAGCTCGCTATGAATAGCGTGAGGGACGCCACGACGTTCCAACCGGCGAGCGACAGGCCAAAGATGACCAGCGCCGGCTCGTCACAACGGACGACGCGGGCTTTGTCCAGTTTCTCGAGGAGATTGCCAGCGGTGCCGGTGATGCTCTGAGCCGTTGCCCCGCAGGTGTCTGGCCCCGGCCAGAATTTCCACTCCGCACCAGCGTGGTAGACGCCGAGACCTGCATTCATCAGGAAGGCGAGTGCGACGGCAAAGAACAGGAGCCCCGCCAACCGGCCGCGATCAGCGCTGACCAAGACAAGCGCCAGAAACAGCAGCGGGATAGCAATGTAGTATGCCGTTCGTTGCTCAAGGCAAAGCGCGCAGGGCGCTATGCCACCGATGTACTGAATGCCGAGCGCTGTCAGGATCGCGAAGACGGCAAGGAACAGCGTCGATCCGCCCCACGAATAGGCGGCAGAGGTCACTGATTTGTTCGTGTCGAGCATTGCCTTGGTCCCCGTTTACGAACGTTCTCAGACCCGAATGACACGTCATGCCGCCGCGTCGTGCCCCCAGGCTCAACAGAGTGACAGCGCACCCGTTCCGGCCAGCGTCTTGACGCCGGCATAAAGCGCGACGAGCAAAACGGCTACAATGCCGGCGACCAGCGCCAGTCGCCGCTCCACGAAGTCCTTGATCGCTTCGCCAAAGGTCTTCAGTGCCCAGCCTAGCGCAAAGAAGCGCGCGCCGCGGGCCACGATGCACGACACGATGAAGAAGGCGAGCCCGACCTGAACCACGCCCGACAGGATCGTGACGACCTTGATCGGCGGCAGATGCGAAAGACCCGACGTGACGAGCAGCAGCATCGTCGTCTCGCGTCCGGCGCACACCTTGAGCCGCTCGAACGCATCGAGCTTGCCGTAGAATTCGAGCACCGGCACAGCCAGTGCCTCGAAAGCGTAAGCGCCCAACAGGTAACCCGCAACGCCGCCAAGCGTCGAGGCGATGGTGGCGACGAGCGCGTAGCGGTAGGCCCGATCGGGTCGCGACAGCACCATGGGCGCGAACAACACGTCGGCCGGGATCAGGAAAACCGAGCTTTCGACGAAGCGACGATTGCCAGCCAGGCTTCCGCGGATTCGCGGGCGGCGAGCGACAGGGTCCAGTCGTAGAGACGTTTGATCATGGCACCGCTCAATAGGGGGGAGAGGGTTAAAAGTCCATGCATCGCGCGACGCAGCAACGATGCCGGAACGGTTGCGGACGACGATTTCAGCGGACAGGCTCGAACGACGCCGACAGTTGCCGCACGATTTCATTGAGGACGAAGCGGCCGCTGCCGACCGCGCGGATGACCGGCGGTCGTGCGGCCTCTGACGCACAGGCTTTGGCGGGAGCGCACGCGACGTCGGCCCAATCCGCGGACGCGCCAGTGCGCGGTGACAGGCAGCCCGTGATGTGGTCGGAATTCCCGTCCGTGCGGTCGAGTGATGGCCCAACCGAGCAAGCGTTGTCCGCACGGCTCAAGCGTTCGATCATGCCGAGCGCGGTCAGATGGTCGATCGCGGCGTCGGATGGACGCACGCCGCCGATCGCGGCCAGACGGTCGAGGTCGAGGCCTTCGGCGAGGCGCAGCCCCATCAGCAGCATTTCGTCGGCTTGCTCGTCGCGATCGAGCGGGGTCAATTCGACAAGGCCGTGACCTTGGGCTTCGACAAGGGCGGCCCAGCGTTCGGGATTTTTCTCGGCAACGGTGGCGTGCCGTTGGCCCGAGGTCGACACTCGTCCATGCGCGCCAGGGCCGACACCCCCGTAGAGACCGTAACGCCAATAGACGAGGTTGTGGCGGCTTTCCTGTCCAGGGCGGGCATGGTTCGAGATCTCGTAGGCTGGAAGCCCGGCAGCTGCGGTCAACCCCTGCGTCAGATCGTAGAGCGCGAGCGCCGCGTCGGCGTCGGGGATCACCAGCTTGCCAGCGGCATGGAGCGCGGCAAACGGGGTCTCCGGCTCGATGGTCAATTGGTAGAGGGAGAGGTGATCGCCGGCCATGGCCAACGCTTCGCCGAGTTCGACTTCCCATTCCACTGGCGACTGTCCAGGCCGCGCGTAGATGAGATCGAACGTGAAGCGTTCGAACGTGGCGCGGGCGATATCGAGCGCTTTCTTTGCGTCGGCCACGGAATGCAACCGGCCGAGCCGCTTGAGTTGCTCGTCGCGCAGCGACTGCACGCCGAGCGAGACACGGTTGACGCCGGCCGCGCGATAACCTCGAAAGCGGTCGGCTTCGACGCTCGACGGGTTGGCTTCGAGTGTGACTTCGGCGTGCGCGTCGAGGGTCCACAGACCCGCGATACGGTCGATGATGGCGGCGACGGTTGCGGGCGACATGAGCGACGGCGTGCCGCCGCCGAAGAAGATCGACCCCACGGTGCGCGGGCCGGTGAGCTGCGCCGTGTACGTGAGTTCACGCTCGAAGGCCGCCAAGAACCGAGCTTCGTCGACCCCGCCGCGTCCTCCACTCAGGACCGGACGAACATGGCTGTTGAAATCGCAGTAGGGGCATTTCTGGGCGCAGAACGGCCAATGCACGTAGACGCCGAACGATCCTAGATCCACAGTATGCATTGTTATTCGTACCGGCTGGCGGCGAGAAGCGCTTTGGCCATGGTGCGCCAGCCCGGTTCTTCCTTGAAGCGGGTTTCGTGCATCACAGCCTCGAGGGCTTCGAGATAGCGTTCGAGCGTCGCGTTTTCCCATTCCGCGGGTTGGGCCTTGAAGTCGCGGCGCAGGTTGGCAATGAAGCTTGCTAGCTCGGGCTGTGTCGAGATCGACGCGGCGGCCGCTTTGAGCCCGGCTTCGTCGGAAAACGGCCGGGCGGGGTCGACAGAAACGACGTCGGCGGGTGCATCGATGCGGTCGAGGCATGCCTGCGTGAAGGCAGCAAATGCGCGCGTGCGGTGCGAAATCGCATACTTGGCCGCGGGCTCCATCTCGCCGAAGGTTCGCGTTTCGCCGTCCGCGAGGAACATCGGATCGTAGCCGAACCCGTTGCCGCCGCGCGCGGGCCACACGAGCACACCATGGACCTTGCCCTCGAAAACAGCGGTCGAGCCGTCCGGCCAGGCGAGGCACAAGACAGAAATGAAGTTGGCGCGCGGTCCGGGTGCCGTCCAGCCGTGTCGCTGGGAGATCTCCTCGGCGACCTTGTGCATGGCAAGGCCGAAGTCTTTCTTGGCGCCTGCCCATCGTGCCGAGAAGATGCCCGGTGCGCCGCCGAGGCATTCGACCTCGAGACCGGAATCATCGGCCAGCGCGGGCAAGCCTGAGCCAAGGGCCGCGGCCACGGCCTTGAGCCTCGCGTTACCCTCGAATGTCGGCTCGGTCTCCTCGGGCTCGATCAGATCGAGCTCGCCGGCCGAGATCGCATCGAGGCCATAGGGCCGGATCAGCTGATTGATCTCCCAGACTTTGCCGGGATTGTGGCTGGCGACGACGAGCCGCGACCCGGCAACGAGTTTGCGCATCACCTGGAAGCCCACAGGAACAAAATCGTCGAGACGCCGCCCAAGATGCTCCGCACGGCGTGTAGTCGTCCCCACTTCTCGATCAGAGCGCGCGTCGCAGGGCCTGCACTTTCGACGGCCGTGTTTTTGAGTGTCGTGTTCGTCGGCATGATCACCAACATCGTGTACGGCCAGTTGGAAACCAGCACGCTGGCGCCCAACAGCCACAGCGCGTTGTTTGTCACGATCCATTCGAGCACGCCAAAAACGAACCCCAACACGGCAAGTGACGCCTGCATCGTGAAGCCGCTCGCATAGCTCGGCTTCCACTGGGTAAGAAGCGCCCCGTCGTCGAGTTGAAGCCGTGCTGGCTGCTCCGCCCAGTTTATGTAGACCGCCGCTCCGGTGAAGAGCGCGGCCGTCGCCAAAGCGAGTTGTCCGAACATCGATCAAATCTCGTTACATGCAGGCGGAAGGCTCACGCGACCGTCAACTTCTGCAGTTGCACCAGCTCGCCGATGCCCTTTTTGGCGAGCTTCATGAGGTCGTCGAACTGCTCCTGGCTGAAGGCCGTGGTCTCGGCGGTGCCTTGCACCTCCACGATACCGCCGGCACCCGTCATGACGAAGTTGCTGTCGGCGTCGGCCGCACTGTCCTCCCCATAGTCGAGATCGAGCACGGGCGTGCCCTTGTAAAGGCCGCAGCTGACGGCGGCGATGTGGTCGCGCAGCACGCCGTCTTTCACCATGTCGCGGACCTTCATCCACTGGATGCAATCATGCAGCGCGATCCAGGCGCCGGTGATGGCGGCGGTGCGGGTGCCGCCGTCGGCCTGGATGACGTCGCAATCCACCGTGATCTGGCGCTCGCCGAGCTTCGGCAGGTCGATCACCGCGCGCAGCGACCGTCCGATCAGCCGTTGTATTTCCTGGGTGCGGCCGGAGGGCTGGCCGGCGGTGACTTCGCGGCGGGTGCGCTCGGTGGTGGCGCGCGGCAGCATGGCGTATTCCGCGGTGACCCAGCCGCGGCCCTGGCCCTTGAGCCACGGCGGGATCCGCTCTTCGAGGCTCGCCATGCACAGAACCTGGGTGTTGCCGAACTTGACGAGGCAGGAGCCTTCGGCATGCATCGAAACCGCGCGTTCGAAGGAGATGCGGCGGAGCTCGTCTGGCTGGCGTTTGGAGGGGCGCATGGGATTCCGGTGGTGGGGGGTGTCAAAGGCGAGATCTGAAACGACAGACCGGTTCATTTCGAACCCTATACCGGGGTCCCCGGCAATTGAACAGCAAACGACTTGGTCTGGCGTGTGGGCCGAAGGACCAATCCCTCGCCCACAAACGGGAATGGGTTCGTTGAACCCATTGTTCACTCACGCGAGCAGCGTCCGGCCCGCGGCTTCAGAGGAGGCGTGGGATCAAACGGAAATCGGACGCCGGCGACGTCGAACTCGTGGAAAAACCCGGATGCAAAGCCCCCTGTCCGTGCGGCTCCAGCCGGCGGTTTCGAGCGGTGCCGTCTCAGCAGCGGCCGGCTTGACGGCTCAAATCGACACTATTTTTTCGAGACCGAAAGTGACGTTCGTGGCCTATGATGGCTTCGGACGGAAGCTTTGGTCTAGGTCGGTCGGACGACGCTCGTGTTGGCGCCGTTCGGTCAGGGTCGGCCGTGCGCAGTGGAGGGTGATGCAACCAAAATGAGGGATCAATCGGATCTCGCCAATCTTAACGAGCGCGCGCGGACTGTTCTCCGGCAGATCGTGGAGAGCTATCTGGCGACCGGTGGGCCGGTTGGTTCGCGCAATCTCGCGCGCGCCTTGCCAATGACGCTGTCGCCAGCCTCGATCCGCAACGTGATGTCGGACCTCGAGCAGTCGGGGCTCATCGCCGCGCCGCACACCTCGGCCGGCCGTCTGCCGACCCAGCAAGGGCTGAGGCTGTTCGTCGACGGGCTTCTTGAAGTTGGTGATCTGAATGACGAAGAGCGCCGCCAGATCGAGGCGCAGATCGGCATCAAGCGGGAGAAATCGATCGATCAGGTGCTGGCCGAGGCCAGCGAGATGATCTCCGGGTTGTCGCACTGCGCGGGTGTGGTGGTGGCGGAGAAACAGGTCGCTCGCCTCAAGCACATCGAGTTCGTAAAACTCGACCCGCTGCGCGCGCTGGTGGTCATTGTCGGCGAGGACGGCAGCGTGGAAAATCGGGTCGTCACGCTACCACCCGGCTTGCCGACCAGTGCACTGATCGAGGCCGCGAACTATCTGAACACCAACGTAGCCGGGCTGACTATCACCGAAGCCAAGGGCCGCATCGAGAAGGAACTGGCCAGCACGAAGGCAGAACTCGACGGCCTCACGCAGAAGGTGATCGAAGCGGGGCTGGCCGAATGGTCGGGCGTTCTCGACGACCGCAAGAGCCTGATCGTACGCGGGCAGGCCAATCTGTTGAAAGACGTCAACGCCGTCGAGGATCTCGACCGCATCCGCCAGCTGTTCGGCGATTTTGAGGAGAAGCGCGAGCTCGTGCAGCTACTTGGCGCGTCGGAAAATGCAGACGGAGTACGCATCTTCATAGGTTCGGAAAACAAGCTGTTCTCGTTGTCCGGCTCATCGCTGGTGGTGGCGCCGTTCCACGACGGCAGCCGCAAGGTGGTCGGCGTTCTGGGCGTTATCGGGCCGACGCGGCTCAACTACGCACGCATCATTCCTATGGTCGACTATACGGCCAAGCTCGTCGGTCGGCTGTTGACCTGAAAGCACCGAGCCGAGCTTTTTGCGAACAGCAGGCTATCGCCCCGGCAGCCTATTGCCGACTTGATTTTTGGGGCGCTTCGGTCGATATCCGCTGTTCGATATTGCGCTGCGACGCCACAACCTCTCCCTGCCGCGCCAACCAGTCCGGAGAAAAGATGAGCGACGACAAGAAGGCCCCAGGGATGGATCAGCACAACGCTGATCGCGCTGCGGCTCCGCAGGGCCCAGCCGAGGTCGCGGCCGGGGCAGAGCCCGTGCTGGAGCCGGCTCAGCTCGAGGCCATCATCAAGGCACTGCAAGTCGACCTTGCGGCGCTCGCCGACACCAACCTCAGGATTCGTGCCGAGATGGAGAACCTTCGCAAGCGGTTCGAGCGCGAGAAAGCGGAGACGGCGAAGTACGCGATCAGCAAGTTCGCCCAAGACGTCGTCAATGTCGGTGACAATTTCCAGCGCGCGATCTCGGCTGTTCCAGCTGGCGCCGCGGAGCGCGATCCGGCGTTGAAGAGCTTCCTGGATGGCACGATGCTGGCCGAGCGCGAGTTCAATTCCGCGCTCGAGCGGCACGGCGTCGTCCGCTTGGATCCAAAGGGTGAGATGTTCAACCCCAAGGTCCACAATGCCGTCATGGAGCAAGAAAACCGCGATGTGCCGGCTGGCACGGTACTGCAAGTGTTCCAGCCGGGATACATGATCGACGATCGCTGCCTGAAGCCGGCATTGGTGGCGGTAGCGAAGGGCGGGTTCAAGGTGCCGAGGGCGCCCCAGGAGCCCACCGCCGCGCCAGGCAAGACAGGGGACGGGCCAGGAGCTTCGGGCAATGATCCTGGCACTGGAGATGCGTCAGGTGAGCGCAGTTCCGGACAAGGCTGACCGCGCGTCGAACCATGGCGTGCGGAATTTCTCGCGTCGCCGGGCGGTTTGCGTGTAGAGCGGGCGTGAACGAACGACGCCGCTTCCGCGCCAAAATTGATCACAGCTGGATGATTTCAGCCGGTTGCGGCCTGGGAACCCGGCCCTATATAACCGACGGTAACTCCACACCATCAGGGGGCCGCCGCGAACATCTGGTCCTTCACCGGGCCATCGCAAGCCGGGCGCCACAGTTAGGGCTCGGGCGGTCAGCCGCAAACAAAGGATTGATAATTATGGGTAAAGTCATCGGAATCGACCTCGGGACCACCAATTCATGCGTCTCCGTCATGGAGGGCGGCAAGCCGCGGGTTCTGGAAAACTCCGAGGGTCTCAACACCACGCCGTCGATTGTGGCGTTCACCGATGACGGCGACCGTCTTGTCGGCCAGTCGGCCAAGAACCAGGCCGTGACCAACCCGACCAATACGCTTTTTGCCATCAAGCGCTTGATCGGCCGCCGCTACGACGACCCCATGGTCGAGAAGGACAAGAAACTCGTCCCTTACACCATCGTGAAAAGCCCGAAGGGGGACGCCTGGGTCGAGGTCAACGGCAAAGCCTATTCGCCCGAGCAGATCTCGGCATTCATTCTGCAGAAAATGAAGGAAACGGCGGAAGCCAAGCTCAACGAGCCGGTGACCCAGGCGGTGATTACCGTTCCCGCGTACTTCAATGACGCGCAGCGCCAGGCAACCAAAGACGCCGGCCGCATCGCGGGCCTCGAAGTGCTGCGCATTATCAACGAGCCCACGGCGGCCGCGCTGGCGTACGGTCTCGACAAGAAAAAGGAAGCCAAGACCATCGCCGTCTACGATCTCGGCGGCGGTACCTTCGACATCTCGGTGCTCGAGATCGGTGACGGCGTGTTCGAGGTCAAGTCGACCAACGGCGATACGTTCCTTGGCGGTGAAGACTTCGACATGCGGATCGTGTCGTACCTGGCCGATGAGTTCAAGAAAGAGAGCGGCATCGATCTGCGTTCCGACAAGCTCGCATTGCAGCGCCTGAAGGAAGGCGCCGAGCGGGCCAAAAAGGAGCTGTCGTCGACCGCCCAAACCGAGATCAACCTGCCCTACATCACCGCGGATGCCTCCGGACCGAAGCATCTGACCATGAAGCTCACGCGCGCCAAGCTCGAAAGCCTCGTGGACGACCTGATATCGCGCACCAAAGGACCGTGCGAACAGGCAATGAAGGATGCGGGCCTCAAGGCTGCCGAGATCGATGAAGTTGTGCTGGTCGGCGGCATGACGCGCATGCCGAAGGTGCAGCAGGTCGTCAAGGAGTTGTTCGGCAAGGAGCCCCACAAAGGCGTCAATCCGGACGAGGTCGTTGCCGTCGGCGCTGCCATCCAGGGCGGCGTGCTGAAGGGCGAAGTCAAGGACGTGTTGCTGCTGGACGTGACGCCGCTGTCGCTCGGCATCGAGACGCTGGGTGGCGTGTTCACGCGACTCATCGAACGCAATACCACTATTCCGACCAAGAAGAGCCAGACCTTCTCGACCGCTGAGGACGGGCAGAGCGCGGTCACCATCCGCGTCAGCCAGGGCGAGCGCGAAATGGCTGCCGACAACAAGTCGCTTGGCCAGTTCGATTTGCTCGGTATTCCGCCGGCGCCGCGTGGTGTGCCACAGGTCGAGGTCACGTTCGACATCGATGCCAACGGCATCGTGCACGTTTCGGCGCGCGACAAGGCAACGTCGAAAGAGCAGTCGATCCGCATTCAGGCGTCGGGCGGTCTGTCCGATAGCGAGATCCAGAAGATGGTGAAGGACGCCGAGGCACACGCCGCCGACGACAAGAAGAAGCGCGAACTCGTGGAAGCCAAGAACCACGGCGAGGCGTTGGTGCACGCGACCGAGAAGCAACTGCAAGAGAACGCCTCGAACCCGGGCGTCGCGGCGGTCAAGGTCGAGATCGAGGCTGCGATCGCGGCGGCGAAGGACGCCAACGGCAGCGACGACACCGAGCGCATCAAGTCGACGACCACGGCACTGGCGCAAGCTGCAATGAAGATCGGCGAAGCCGTCTATAGTACTCAAGGCGCGGCTGGCGCGGCAGGTGCTACTGCAGCGGCAGGAAATCAGTCTGGCGGCAAGGACGGCGATGACGTGGTCGACGCCGACTTCGAAGAGGTCAAGGACGACAAGAAGAAGTCTGCCTAAGGTTCGATAAGCCCGTGGCGTCGACGCTGATCTTACGTCCACTCGAATCACGGGCTCTGGCGGCAACCGCCGGAGCCCGTCGACCGGAAAAGTGGTCGACGTGACGTCCCGGGCGGGTAAGCCGGCTGCCGTTCGAGGCGGACCAATGGAGCGGATTTCCGTCACATGGCCAAGCGCGACTACTATGAAGTTCTCGGCGTTCCGCGGACCGCCAACGATCAGGATCTGAAAAACGCCTTTCGCCGGCTGGCGAAGGACTTCCATCCCGACAAGAACCCTGGCGACAAGGCGGCTGAGCAGAAGTTCAAGGAACTCGGTGAGGCCTATGAAGCCTTAAAAGACCCGCAGAAGCGCGCCGCCTACGACCAGTTCGGCCACGCGGCCTTCGAAGGTGGTCGCGGCGGCGGACCCGGTGGCGGCTTCGGCCCAGACTTCGCATCCTCCATGTCGGATATCTTCGACGACCTGTTTGGGGAGTTCATGGGTGGACGCCGGGGAAGCGGCCGCCAGGGAACCGGCCGAGAGCGCGGCGCCGATTTGCGCTACAATATGGAAGTTGCGCTCAACGAGGCCTTTGCCGGAAAGACGGCGCAGATCCGCGTTCCGACCAGCGTTTCCTGTGAAACATGTTCCGGCACCGGTGCACGCGCGGGCACCAAAGCCAAGGCCTGCGCCACCTGCGGTGGCATGGGTAAGGTGCGGGCGAGTCAGGGCTTTTTCACGATCGAGCGAACCTGCCCTTCGTGCCAGGGGCGCGGCGAGGTGATCGACGACCCGTGTCCCTCGTGCTCGGGCGCAGGCCGGGTGGTCAAGGAACGCACGCTGTCGGTCAACATTCCCGCGGGCGTCGAGGACGGCACACGCATTCGTCTCGCGGGCGAAGGTGAGGCTGGCCATCGCGGCGGACCCGCAGGCGATCTCTACATTTTTCTTTCCGTGAAGCCGCACGAGTTCTTTCAGCGCGATGGTGCCGACATCTTTTGCAAGGTGCCGATCTCGATGATCACGGCGGCGCTCGGTGGCCAGATCGAGGTACCGGCGGTCGACGCCAGCGTAACGCGCGTTCGGGTCCCAGAAGGCACCGAAACGGGCAAGCAATTCCGGCTGAAGGGTAAGGGCATGCCGGTGCTGCGCGCCAAGGTGACCGGCGACATGTACATCCAGGTCGAAGTCGAGACGCCCAAGAACTTGACCCGCAAGCAACGCGAGCTGCTGGAAGAGTTCGAAAAGGAAAGCCGCAAGGAAACCTCGCCCGACAGTCACGGGTTCTTCGCGCGTGTGAAGGACTTCTTCGAAGGCAAGGGCGGGTGACCACGCAGCAGTCCGTCGCTGCATCGCAGAATGCGTCGCACGCCGGGAGATGACAGATGGCCCCTAACAGGAGAGAGCAATTGACCCCTTCCGCCCCGCGCCTCCTATTCTTTGCCGGATCGCAGCGCGAAGCCTCGCTCAACAAGCAGTTGGCGCGGTTGGGTGCCGACATCGCCGACGCCAACGGTATTGCCGCGACATTTGCCGATCTCGGCGATTATCCGATGCCGCTCTACGACGGCGATCTCGAAGCCAGGGACGGCCCGCCCGAGAACGCCCGCAAACTCGAGGCGCTGCTCCGTGTCCACACCGGCGTTTTCATCGCTTGTCCGGAGTACAACGCCTCGATCACGCCGCTGTTGAAGAACACGCTCGACTGGATCAGCCGCATCAAGGGCAACGACGGCAAGCAGACCGATGTGTTCAAGACCCGCGTCTTCGCGCTCGGCTCGTCTTCGTCGGGCGGAATGGGCGGATTGCGCGCGCTGAACGCTGTGCGGCCCGTGCTCGAACTCGGGCTCGGCGCACTCGTGCTGCCCGACCAGTTCGCGGTGCCGCGGGCCCCCGAAGCCTACGACGACCACGGGCATCTGAAGAACAAGGAAAGCCAGGAAAGCTTCAAGGCTCTGATCCAAAAGCTTGCGCGCGCGGCCCACGTGCTGCATGGCTAGTCTGGCCGCCGTGCCGTCTGTGCCCGACAGTCCGCCACTGCCTCGCAACCAATCGAGCGTGACGGCCGACAGCTGACCCTCGAACCGCAGGCCCGCCGTGCCATGCCGCATTCAACCGCCAAGGATCGCCTGATCGTCGCTCTCGACATGCCGGCCATCGAAGAGGCGCAGCGGCTCGTGGCGCACCTCGACCAGAGTGTCGGCTTCTACAAGGTTGGTCTCGAACTGTTGTTCGCCGGGGGACTTGATCTCGCCCGCGCCTTGAAGAGCAACGGCAAGCGCGTGTTTCTCGACATGAAACTCTTGGACATCGGCAACACGGTCGAACGTGCCGTTGCCAACGCGGCCGAGCTGGGGCTCGATTTTCTCACCGTCCACGGCCACGATTTGAAGACGCTGCGCTCGGCGGTGGCGGGGCGCGGCAACAGCAAGATGAAGCTCCTGGCCGTCACTGTGCTGACCAATCTGACCGAGGACGACCTGAGGCAGCAGGGCTCGCGGCTGAGCGCGGCCGAGCTGGTGCTGCATCGGGCGCGGCTGGCGCGGGAATCGGGCTTCGACGGCGTAATCGCTTCCGGCCAGGAGGCCGAACGCATCCGCGCCGAGGTGGGTCCTGGATTTCTCATCGTGACGCCGGGGATCCGGCTCATGGGCAGCGCCACCGACGATCAGGAACGGATCACGACGCCCGAACGCGCGATCAAGACCGGCGCCGACCACATCGTCGTCGGCCGGCCGATCACCCAGGCCGACGACCCGAAGGCGGCGGCGGAGACCTTCCTGCACCATATTCGCGAGGCGCTGGTGCGGCCCAGTTGAGATCAGGTCCGAGCCGGCCCCCTACATGATCGACAGTCGAGGAGACGAACAATGCCCAAAGGTTACGTGATCGCGCGCGCAACTGTGACCGACGCAGAGAAGTGGGGCCAGTACGTGGCACTCTCCAAGATCGCAATCGACAAGTTCGAGGGCCGGCCGGTGGTGCGCGGCGGCAAGTGCGAGATCGTCGAGGGCCAAGGCGCCCAACGCAATGTCGTACTCGAGTTTCCGAGCTACGAGCACGCCATCGGCTATGCGAAATCGCCGGAGTATGCCGCAGCAAAGGCGAAGCGGCAGGGCGCCGGCACGATCGACATCGTGGTGGTGGAAGGGGTTTAAACTCCCTCGCCCCGTCCTTACGGGGAGAGGGTTGGGGTGAGGGGCGGCAATCGCGTGTTGGCCGCCCCTCACCCCGACCCTTTCCCCATGCAAGTGCAGCGCATGGGGAGAGGGAAGAACGCCGATGCCGCACACACCGACGAGCGAAGGGCGCGTGCCCTGGCGGGCCACCGTCTTGACCTTGTTTCCCGAGATGTTTCCCGGCCCGCTCGGAACCTCCCTTGTCGGCCAAGCATTGACGGCAGGCCTTTGGTCGCTCGACACGCAGCAGATCCGCGATTTCGGGATCGGGCGGCACCGCGCAGTCGACGATACGCCGGCCGGCGGCGGGGCCGGCATGGTGATGCGAGCCGACGTGCTTGGGGCGGCCATAGACCACGCGCGGCGAACCGCCCCGGATCTGCCGCTGATCTATCTTTCACCGCGCGGCGAGCCGCTGCGCCAGCCGCTCGTGCGCGAACTCTCGGTGGGCCCCGGCGCGATGCTGCTCGCTGGTCGGTTCGAAGGGGTCGACGAGCGGGTGCTCGAGGCCCGCGGCGCGCGCGAGGTCTCGATCGGCGACTATGTGCTGTCCGGCGGCGAGTTGGCCGCCATGGTGCTGATCGATGCCTGCGTGCGGCTGTTGCCGGGGGTGCTGGGCGCGCCGGAAAGCCTCGCGCACGAGAGCTTCGAGGGCGAGCGGCTCGAATACCCACAATACACCAAGCCGCGCGAGTGGGAGGGATTGGCCATCCCCGACGTGCTTCTGTCGGGCGACCACAAGAAGATCGCCGCCTGGCGGCAGGCGGCAGCCGAGCGCATCACGGCCGAGCGCCGGCCGGATCTCGCGGTGGCGACCAAAGGGCCGAACAAGGGGCGTTGAGGACCCATCGCAGGCCAGCCCGAACGTCGACGTCGTACTCCGCACCAAGTTGCGGCGACCGAGCTGCGGAAGCCTGGCCGCTCAACTTTGCCATACCCGATTGCGCAGCCAAGCGTGTCTGGAAACGTTGTGACGGCGACGGGCGATCATACGTCGAACGTCACGCCGATCTCGACTGTCGAATGCCGTGGGCAGACGATGGCCTGTCACCCAACCACGGAGGCACCACTCGAGCCTTGTCGAGAAGCACTTGGTATAGCGTCAACTCGCTTCCATTCTATTTCGCCGCGTCGGTTGCAAGCGACGCTGCCACCGCTGATGCCATCTTGAATGCGGCATCCTTGTCCTTGATCGCGTAGCGCTTCGCCAGCCAGGAAAAATCCGTCCACGCCAGCCACACCGAACCGTCGGCCTCCTCCGTCACCAACATCCGCACTGGCCAATCGAGCCCAGCATATCGATTTGATTGCAGGAACTGCACACCGAGCGGCGGATTGCCGAACAGGACAAGTGTCGACGGACTGATCTTGAGTTCGGCACTTTTCCCGAGCGCTTGTTGATCGATGGCGTCGAAGAAGCGAATTCCTTTCGACTGTACGGCGGTCTTGAGCCTCTCGACCGTCACCTGAACCGAGTGGGCACTGCGGAGACGCAGTACCCCCGCAGCTTTCGGCGCGGCGGCCACGCCATCGCGCGCCGCTGCCGGCTGCCCAAGTGACGTGAAAAGCACCAAGATCGCCGCGATCAGAACGCGCGGCGTCGAATGAGGCATGGCCAGAACTCCAAAACGAGTGAACGGAGGTCGCGCGGGTCCGCACCACAGACCCGCACTTCCAACTGAGTTTAATGCAATCACTGCATCACGGCATTTTCGCCATTGGGTCTTTCATCATTTCGACCGGCACGAGGTCGCTCGAGATCAAGACGACCGGAACGGTGCCCTTGTTCTCCCACCAGTGCTGAAGGTCACCGAACTCGGCCGTCGCCTCGCCGGCCTTGTGGACAATCGGAACCGAACACAACGAGTTGTGCTCCAAAATCTCACCAGAGATCACATAGATGATCGCGGGGCGATCGGCATGGCTATGGGTCGGGACCAAGCCGCCGGGCTCGATGCTCAGTCGACGCGTGCGGAGCATCAGACCTTTGACGCCGCGCCAACCGGCTGGGTCGACCGTCTGGACGACCTCGTCCTTGACCTTGGAGCCGTCTGTGACGTTGTCGAGCTT